>JBICHM010000001.1:0-2791 GCA_043101835.1 Phycisphaerales bacterium
CGACGCCCTGCACGAACGCCACGATCGCGAGTGTCCCCACTGCACCAGCGTGACGGGGCACACGCAGACCGTCTTTGGCGAGGGGGATCCGAACGCGCGTCTGATGTTCGTCGGCGAGGCGCCCGGCGCCGAGGAAGACAAGCAGGGACGCCCCTTCGTCGGGCGCAGCGGGCAGTTGCTCGAGAAGATGATCAACGCGATGGGGCTCGACCGGAGCGATGTCTACATCGCCAACGTGCTCAAGAGCCGCCCGCCGAACAACCGCACGCCGACGCCCGATGAAGCCGCGGCCTGCGGCGCGTACCTGCGCGAGCAGATCGGTGTCATCGAGCCCGAGGTGCTCGTCACGCTGGGCCGACCCGCCGCCCAGTTGTTGCTCGACACCACCGAGAGCATGACCAACCTGCGCGGGCGCTGGCAGGAGTACGCCGGCGTGCCCGTGATGCCGACCTTCCACCCGGCCTACCTGCTGCGCCAGTACACGAAGGAGAACCGGCAGAAGGTCTGGTCGGACCTGCAGAGGGCGATGGAGCGACTGGAAGGCTGACGCGATCGGCGACTTTCCTTGATCGCATGAAATAAGACGCCGGGGCGGCGGGGTTCTGCCACGCGGCTCCTCTCGGGCCGCGCACACACGGACTCCCATCCCGACCCCCACGAAGCCTGGCGGCTGCGATTGTCTGCGGCCGCCGGGCTTTTTTCGTCGCCGGGCGCGGGGTCAGCCGTCGCTGTCGGGCGCGGGCTGATCGAACACAAGTTCGGTGTCAGCAGGCAGTTCGGTGATCGAGACGATCTCGTAGGAACTGACCATCCGGGTGTCGGGCGAATAGCGCGTTTCGAACGCCACCTCGACCTTGTCGCCGATGGCGATGTCCTCGAGGCTCACGCCCTCGCCGACGGGGAAGGGCATGGTCATCGCGCGCATGCCGACGACCTCGCCGCCGGAGCGGAAGTCCGGGATTGGCTCGTGGCGGATCTGCATCTCGCTGGCCGGGTTGTCCGGGGAGGGCAGCGCGACGACTTCGCCTCGCACGGTGTAGCGAACGAGATCGCCGGCGGGCGCATCATCGGCGGACTCGGCGCCGCCGCAGCCTGCGCAAGCGAAGAACGCCGCGCCCAGAAGAACGGGCGCAGCCAGGCGGGCGATGCGGGCGAACATCAGGCGTTCTTGATTTCGAGGCAGTCGGCGACGCTGTCGAGGTCGTGCTGCAGCTGCGGGATCCAGCGCATGGTCCAAGTCGCACCCGGCTCCACGATCGCGTAGCGGGCCGCCGGCCGACGAACCTCCCACGGGCGCTTGCCGCGGCTGCGCACGTAGAGGTTCTTCATGCGACGCTCCTGCGCGCGCTTGAGGGCGGTCTTGATCTCGGGGTCCTGGCGCATAAGGCGGGCGATGGTCTTGCGACCGCCCTCGGAGCGCGGGGACTTCGTGATCGTGCACTGCAGGGTCTGACCGGGCTTCATCGTCGCCATGACCGCGAGCTCCATCGAGCGCTGGGGGCTGCCTTGGGGGCGTGGAACGGGGGCTCGGGGGCCTGCGGGCCGCCCGGGCGCGAGCCGAAGAGTGTAGCAGACGGCGTCGATGCGTCCAGCGGGCCGGGGCGGCTGGAATCCGGCGCGGGGCGAAGGTCCGGTGGATTCGCGCCGATACACTCCGTCCATGACTACGCCGCAGCAGCCGTCGGGCCAGCCCTCCGGGGAGGCCCCGAAGTTCGACCCAAACGCCCCGCACCAGCAGAAGCCCCGCCTGCGACCCGTGCGCGGGTTCCCGGTGCAGCACCAGGGCCAGACGGCCATGGGGCTTGCCGACGCCCAGCAGATCTCGCAGAAGGTCGTCTTCACGATGCCCGCCGCGCAGGTGATCCTGCCCCATATGACGGGGGAGAAGACCCTCGACGACATCGTCTCGACGATCGGTCAGGGCCTCACCCGCCAGATGCTCGAGCAGTTCGTCGCGCAGCTCGACGACGCCGGGCTGATCGAGGGGCCGAAGTTCGACAAGATCCTCGCCGAGGTCCGCGCCGAGTACGACTCGCTCGGCCATCTGCCGCCGGCGATGACGGCGGTCGTCGCCGACATGCTCGTCAAGCAGAAGGCCCAGGAGGCCGGCGCGACCGTAGAGCCCTCGCGCGAGGAGATGGACGAGAAGGGGCCAGACCTCCTGCGCGAGCAGCTCGACGCGTGGATGAACGAGACGCTAAAGGAGGCCGAGGAGCCGTCGTTCGACGCGCTGCCCAGGGCCGTCGTGACGCCCCACATCGACTACTTCCGGGGCTGGCCGAACTACGCGCACATTTACGGCCGCATGCGCGTCGTCGACCGACCGGATCGCGTCATCATCCTCGGCACGAACCATTTCGGTCGCGCCACCGGCGTCACCGGATGCGACAAGGGCTTCGAGACGCCGCTGGGCCTCTCGCCGCTCGATGAGGAGTTCGTCGCGCTGCTGAAGCGCAACCTCGGCGATGAGAACACCGAGCGACTCTTCGAGCACCGCTTCGACCACGAGCGCGAGCACTCGATCGAGTGCCAGGTGCCGTGGCTGCAGCATGTCTTCGGCAATGATGGGGGCGAGTTCCCGAAGGTCTTCGGCGTGATGGTGCACGATCCGACGCACACCGGGGGCGAGTCCTACGACGGCGCGGGCCTCGGGCTGCAGCCCTTCGTCGAGGCGCTCCGCGGCGCGATCGAGTCGTCCCCCGGGCGTACACTCGTCGTCTGCAGCGCGGACCTCAGCCATGTGGGCGCTCAGTTCGGCGACCAGATCCAGCTGACAGCCGAGACCGATGAA
>JBICHM010000002.1:0-6228 GCA_043101835.1 Phycisphaerales bacterium
GGGTGCGGCAGCAGGCTCGGGGAAGTGCAGGGGTGGAGGCAGGTTCGCCTGTCCCACTTCAGCGACGCCCAACCCGGCCCGCGTTCTCCCGAACGCGGCTGGGATCAGGCGCGCACCGTCGTCATCGCCGCCTGCGCCGCCGCGAGGCGGGCGATCGGCACGCGATACGGCGAGCAGGACACATAGTCGAGGCCGATGGCGTGGCAGAACTCGATCGACTTCGGGTCGCCCCCGTGCTCGCCGCAGATGCCGACCTTCAGGTCGGGCTTCGTCTCGCGCCCCTCCTCGGTGGCGACGCCGACGAGGCGGCCGACGCCGTCGCGATCGAGCGTCTGGAAGGGGTCCACGGCGAGCAACTCCTCGTCGAGGTACTTCGGCAGGAACGACGCCACATCGTCGCGGCTGAACCCGAAGGTCAGCTGCGTCAGGTCGTTCGTGCCGAAGGAGAAGAAGTCCGCGTTCAGCGCGATGCGGTCGGCGACGAGGCACGCGCGCGGGATCTCGATCATCGTGCCGATCGGCACCGCGAGGTCGTCATCTTCCTGCGCCGCGAGTGTGTTCTCGATCGTCGATTCGATCTCCGCGCGCAGGTACGCCAGCTCCTCGCTGCTCGCGATCAGCGGCACCATGATCTCCGGGCGCGGGTCGCCGCCCGAAGCGCGGCGCGCAAGCGCGGCCTCCACGATCGCGCGCACCTGCATGTGCAGCACCTCGGGGAAGGTGACGGCCAGGCGGCAGCCGCGATGCCCGAGCATCGGGTTCGATTCCTCGAGCGCGTGCACGCGCCGGCGCACAGTCGCCGCATCCTTGCCGATGCGCTTGGCGAGGTCGTCGATCGTCGCGTCATCGGAGGGCAGGAACTCGTGCAGCGGGGGGTCGAGCAGGCGGATCGTCACCGGCAGCCCGTCCATCGCCTCGAAGATCTCGTGGAAGTCCTGACGCTGGTGGGGGAGGAGTCGCTCGAGCGCCGCGGCCCGCTCCTCGTCGCTTTCGGCGAGGATCATCTCGCGCACCGCGCTGATGCGATCGTCGCCGAAGAACATGTGCTCCGTGCGGCAGAGCCCAATGCCCTCGGCGCCGAACTCTCGCGCCTTCGCGGCGTCCGCCGGCGTATCGGCGTTGGTGCGCACCGCGAGCACGCGCCGGGCGTCGGCCCAGGCCATCAGCGTCTCGAAATCGCCCGACACCTCCGGCGCCGTGCGCTCGATCGTGCCCAGCAGCACCTCGCCGGTTGAGCCGTCGATGCTGATCGTGTCCTCGCGCCCGAGCGTGTGGCCCTTCACATGCACCATGCCGTGGGCGTGGTCGATGTCGAGATCACCCGCGCCCGCGACGCAGCACTTGCCCCACCCGCGCGCGACGACCGCCGCGTGGCTCGTCATGCCGCCGGTGCTCGTGAGGATGCCCGCCGCCGAGTGCATGCCGTCGACGTCCTCGGGGCTCGTCTCAGCGCGCACGAGGATGACGGACTCGCCCTTCGCGGCGCGCTCCACGGCTTCCTCGGCGGTGAACGCCGGCCGCCCGGTGGCGACACCCGGCGAGGCGGGCAGCCCCGTCGTCAGCAGCGTCGCATTGGCTTTCGCTTCGGCGCTGAACGACGGCAGCAGCAGCTGGATGATGTCGCCCGCCGGCACGCGCAGCACCGCCTCGTCCTCGTCGATCAGGCCCTCCTTGACCATGTCGCACGCGATCGTGACCGCCGCGGGCCCGGACCGCTTGCCCGTGCGCGTCTGAAGCATGAACAGCGCGCCCCGCTCGACGGTGAACTCGATGTCCTGCATGTCGCGGTAGTGCGTCTCGAGTCGCGCCCGCACTTCCTCAAGCTGCGCATACACATCAGCGTTCCACGCCTTGAGCTCGCTGATCGGCTGGGGCGTGCGGATGCCCGCCACCACATCCTCGCCCTGCGCGCTCTCGAGGAACTCGCCGAAGAACTCGTTGGCGCCCGTCGAGGGATTCCGCGTGAACGCCACACCCGTGCCCGAGGTGGCGCCGAGGTTGCCGAAGACCATCGCCTGCACGTTCACCGCCGTCCCGCGCAGGCCGGTGATCCCGTTGATCTGCCGGTACCGCGCCGCGCGCGGCGTGTCCCACGACCTGAACACCGCCCGGATCGCGTGCTCCAGCTGCGCCGCGGGATCCTGCGGAAACGGGCTGCCCACCGCGCGCTGGTACACATCCTTGTACGCGTCGCACAGCTGCTTCATGCCGTCGGCGGGAACATCCACATCGCGCTCGGCGCCGTGACGCTCGCGGATCGTCTTGAACGCGTGTTCGAACTCGTCGGAGTCCACGCCCATCACCACGTCGCCGAACATGTGGATCAGGCGGCGGTACGCGTCCCACGCGAAACGCTCGTCCTCGGCGAGCGCCGCCAGCGCCTTCACGCTGCGGTCGTTGAGGCCGAGATTCAGCACTGTGTCCATCATTCCTGGCATCGACACCGCTGCGCCCGAACGCACCGACACCAGCAGGGGGTTGTCATCGCCCCCGAAGGATTTCTCGGTCACACCCTCGAGCCAGCCGATCGCCTCGCGCACGTCGTCCATCAACCCGCCGGGCAACTCGTGGCCCTGCGATTCGAACGCCTCGCACGCGGCGGTGGAGATCGTGAACCCCGCCGGCACCGGCAGGCCGATGCGCGACATCTCCGCCAGGTTTGCCCCTTTGCCCCCGAGCAGCGCCTTCATGTCGCTCCGCCCGTCGGCGACCGCGCCAAAGCGATAGACCATCCCCAGCGATCCGACACCGCGCTGCGACCCGCGCGACGGCTTCCGCGCACCGCTCCGCGCCGTCCGCGACGCGGAAGCGCGTTGGCGGGTCGCGCCTGTCTTCTTCGTTGCGCCCTGCTTCTTCGGCGAGGTCTTCTTCGAGACCTTCTTCGCCGACGCCTTCCGAGCGGGCGCCTTCTTGGCGCGCGTCTTCTTCGCCGCCGTCTTCCGGGCGGGCGCCTTCTTGCCGACCTTTCTGGTCGACTTCTTCTTCGAACGCGCGCCGCCCGCGGCCTTCTTCTTCGGGCCGGAGGGCTTCGAGCGGCGGGTCGGCTTCTTCCGGGGTCTGGGCATGACGATTCCTGCACTCCAACCGGGTGGTGGCGCCGCATCGCCGATGCGGGCGTGGATTCGCGAGTGTACCGGCCCGGCGTGGCCGCTCGCACGCCGCCGTATCATCGTCCAATGGCGCCACACGCCCCGCAGCTCGGACTCGACCCGCTCGACGCCATCGCGCGCTGGCCCCGCGCGGCGCCGCTGGCGGCGCTGGTCTCCTGCGACCGGCGGCCGGTCCGGTCGCGATGGTCCATCCTCGCTTCCCCCGTCGCGTGCGAGACGATCGCGCCGCATGATCCGGATCCCATTCGTTGGCTCCGGGACACGCTCGGCGCGCCGAGCCGCCCCTCCAGCGCTCCCGACGAGCCGCCCTTCGCCGGCGGCTGGCTGCTCGCCCTCGCCTACCACCTCGGCAGGCAGATCGAGCCCGAGGCGGCACGCCCCGGCGCCGTCTCCGCCGTCGCGCCGCCCGCCGCGCTGCTGCGCTGCCCCGGCGCCTACATCCACGATCGCTCGACCGGCGCGTGGCGCACTGTTGGCGACTGCCGCGCGCTCCCGTCGCTCGATGCGCCCGCCGAAGCGCGCCCGTGGCATGTCGGCGACTTCCGCGCCGATGTCGGGGAGTCGGCGTACCGATCGCTGGTCGAGCGCGCAAAGGCGTACATCAGCGCCGGCGACGTCTACCAGGTGAACGTCACCCGCCGCCTCCGGGCGTCCCTCGAGGGCGATGCGCGGGCCATGTTCACCCACGCCGCTCGCGCGATGGGCGCGTGGTACGGCGCGTACATGGAGATCCCCGGCGCCGGCGCGGCTGTCTCATTCAGCCCGGAGCTGCTCGTCGATCACGACGCGCGAACGCGCCGCCTCGTCACGCGACCGATCAAGGGCACGCAGGTCGTAGAAGAAGCGCCCGACGCCCTCCTCGCCAGCGAGAAGGACCGCGCCGAGCTCGCCATGATCGTCGATCTCATGCGCAACGACCTCGGGCGCGTCTGCGAACTCGGCTCCGTCCAGGTGGAGACGGCGCGCGCCCTCGAGCGTCACGGCGCACGCGGCGACATCGCCTCGAGCGCCGTCCGCCACGCCGTCGCCACGGTCGTCGGGACGCGCGCACGCGAGCGCCACCTCGCCGACATCATCGGCGCGGTCTTCCCCGCCGGAAGCGTCACCGGCGCCCCGAAGGTGCGCGCGATGCAGATCATCGAGGAACTCGAGCGATCGCCGCGCGAGTGGTACTGCGGCGCCCTCGGGTTCGCCAGCGACACCGGCGACATGGCGCTCAATGTCGCCATTCGAAGCGGCTGGGTCCGGCCCGGCGGCGACACGCTCGACTACCACATCGGCGCCGGCATCGTCGCCGACAGCGACCCCGCCCTCGAGTGGAGCGAAACATGCGCGAAGGCCGCGGGCTTCCTCAACGCCGTCGGCAGCGCCGCCCTCGCAGGCGAGGTCACCGCGTGAGCGAGCCGCCCGCGAGCCACGGCCCCCCCGGCGTGCGCCTCCGCGCCGACATCGTCGATGTCTATCTCTTCCGCGTCGATGGCGCAGGACGCCCTGAGTTTCTCCAGTTGCGCCGAACGAAGCGCCCGATGCGAGGCGCCTGGCACCCGGTGATGGGCCACATACGCTCCGGCGAAACCGCGATCCGGTGCGCCGTTCGCGAGGTCCGCGAGGAAGTCGGACTCGACGCGTGCTCGCCCGACGCTGTCGGACTTTGGCAACTGGAGCAGGTGCATCCGTTTTTTCTTGCCGAGTCCGACGAGATCATCCTCAGCCCGCGCCTCGCGCTGCGCGTCAGCGCCGGCTGGACGCCGACGCTGAACGACGAGCACGACGGCGCACGCTGGACGCCGCTGGCGGAGGTGAACCGTGCGTTCTGCTGGCCGGGCCAGCGCGAATGCTGCCGCGAGATCGCCACTGAAATCGTGGATCGCAACGCGTACACACCGCTCGAGATCTGACTCGACGTCCTCCCGAACCAGTCGCTATCTTTCCGGCCATGAATATCTCCATACATCGTGCGGGGTTCGTGCGTGCGTTGATCGCGGGCGTCTGCCTGCTCAGCGTCGCGGGCGCCGCGAGTGCCCAGGTCGAGGACATCGAGGAGGTCCGCGTCACACTTCCCAACGGGAATGTGGTCACCGGCGAACTCGTCTCGCGGACCGACGAGAACATCACGATCAACAACGAGACCTTCGGCAGGCTCACCATTCCGCTCGCTGAGGGGGTGTCGGTCGAGACGATCTCTGTGGTCAGTGAGGAGGAGCAGCCTCCCGCTGAGGAAGAGGCCGCGCTCGAAGCGGTCGAAGAGAATCCCTGGGAGATCCGCTTCGAACTCGGCGCCAGCGGGTCCCGCGGCAACACCGACCGCGACAACCTCCGAACCGCGATCACGCTCAATCGCGACACCGAGGAGATGGCGACCCTCATCTCCGCCGACTACCGCTGGGCCGCCGAGGACGGCGGAACCACCGAGAACCGCTTCTACGCGCGCGCTCGCAACGAGTGGAAGGTCCCCGACTCAAAGTGGTCCTACTTCGTGCAGGGTGACGCCGATGTCGACGAGTTCAAGGACTACGACGTCCGCGTGTCGCTCTTCGGCGGCGCCGGGTACCTCTTCATCGACACCGAGGAAGAGAAGTTCAAGGGGCGCATCGGTCTCGGCGCCTCGCGCCCCTTCGGCGCCCCCCAGGATGACGAGTGGGTCCCCGAGGGTCTGCTCGGCATCGACTACTTCAAGAAGCTCAATGATTCGGTGACGTTCACGGCGCTCGCCGAGTACTACCCCAATCTCGAGGATCTGAACGAGTTTCGCGCCCGTGGCGAGGCCGCACTGGAGATTGCGCTCGACAAGGACAAGACCTGGTTCCTCCGGCTCAATGTCGAGGACCGCTACGAGTCGCAGGTCGGCCCCGGCGTTGACAAGAACGACTTCTACTACGGCGCCGCGATCCTGCTCGTCTTCTGATCCGGTTGAGAATCCCGACGCAGCGCGCCGGTCAGGCCGCGCCCGCCATGCGCAGCAGTGTCGCGGGCGACTCGGCCTGACCGGTGCGCGCGCTGAGCACCGCCGCCTCCGCCATCGCAAGCGTCCGCAGGAAGTCGAAGGGTCGCACCGACGCCGGCCGCCCCTCGGCCGCCGCGCGCAGCGCATCGCCGATCGCGTCCGCGCCCGTCGGCG
>JBICHM010000003.1:0-7549 GCA_043101835.1 Phycisphaerales bacterium
GCGAGCGCACGCGCTCGCCGGACTGCTCGATGCTCGTGACCACGCGCGGCTCCATCCACACGCCGCCCCGCGCCATCGCCGCGTACGCATTCGCCGAGTGCAGGGGCGTCCATGTCACCGGCCCCTGCCCCATCGCCATCATCGTGGCGTCCCAGATCTCGACATTCGTCTGCCCCGGCGCACCGATCGAGCCCGGCGCCGTGTCCACGCCAACATCCAGCCCCGTCACCACGCCGAGCGTGCGGTACATCTCCGTCATGCCCGACGGCCCGAGCAGACGGCCGAGCGTATAGAAGTAGATGTTGCACGAGTGGCTGATCGACTGCGCGCCCGTCAGCGGCCCGCCAAGCTGCATGCTGTGCGTCATCAGCCCGAAGCGCGGGCGGTAGATCCAGCAGCGCAGGATGTCATCGCGGTTCTCGAGGAAGTGCCCGTTGCACGCGATCAGGTGATCGAGCGCGTGCTTGCCCTTCCCCACCGCCTCCGCCAGCGTCAGCGGCTTCACGATCGACGCCGGCGCGTACGGGCGCGCCATCGACCGATCCACCCACGGCTGCTCGATCGGCGATTCAAACACCCACTCCGGGCGCTCGTCGAGATCGCGCCGCGTGAACGACGGCCCCGTCGCCGCCGCGAGCACATCGCCGGTGGCGATCTCGACGACCACCGCCGCCGCCGCGAGCGTCGTGCCGACCTCCAGCTCCTGGTGTTCGTGCCACGGCTGCACCACGGCGAGGCCCAGCGACGGATCGAAGAGCGCCTGCACATGCGCCTGCAGCGCCGCGTCGATCGTTAGCGTCACATCCGAGCCGTCGAGCGCCGGCAGGATCTCCTCTTCACCGGTGTCGCGGTGAATCGTCTCGACGCCGCGCAGCCCGCGCAGCGTGCGCTCGTAGGCGACCTCCACCCCCGCCGTGCCGACGCTGTCGCCGGACTGGTAGTGCCCGCGATCGAGTTCGCCGGTTTCGGGGTCGTACTTCGGGCGCGCTTCGACATCGCTGGCGTACACCTGGTCGCGCATCCAGCCGACGAGGTGCGTCGCGACCCCCGGCACGGTGATCTCCACCGGCCACGCGTCGCGCAATGGCGAGGGGAAGGTCGAGCGATCGACCTGCACCGTCATGGTTTCAAGCGGGTACGCGCGCGCCCCGCCGTCGCGCACGATGACGCCCTCGAATCGCTCGCTCAGGCGGCGCGCATCGAAGGCCGCCTCGTCGCTGACATTCCTGAGGATCACATGCGGCTCGGTCTGCTCGCGGATCGGGCGTGCCACCTCGCTGAGCGTGATCTCGCGCGCCGTCTCGCGCTCGCGCGCCCACTCGCGCTGGCGCTCGAGGCGCCGGCGCTCCCAGATGGTCGTCGCCGCGCGCTGCACGCGCTGCACGATGTCGCCCCGGCGCGCCTCCAGCGTCGCCACATCCGTCCCGCCGATGCCGGCGAGGATCTCCCACATGCCGCGCAGCTCGGCCCGCCACGCCGGGGTGTAGCGCTCGATCAGTGCATCCCGCTCCTGGCGGCTCAGCTCGGGCCAGACTTCCCGATTCTCCCTTCGCGCCTGCCGGGCCGCCTGCTCGTATGCCCACACCCCCGTGATCATGGGGTAATCGACGAGGATGTCGTACGCCGGCCGGTCCTCGGCGAGCACCCGCCCCGTCCGGTCGAGGATCCGCCCCCGCTGGGTGGGGATCCACCGCTCCCGCACCAGCGGGCGCTCCGCCTGGCGGAGCCGGTCGGCCCCTTCCACGACGGTCAGGCGCGTCAGCTGCCCCGTGACGACCAGCATCGCCAGCGCGATGAGGGCGTACAGCAGCGCGAGCCGGCGCTGGAACATGCTGGTGAAGACGGGCTGGGAGGACATCGCCTCTCCGGGATCGTCCAGAATCCGTTCTGGCCTGCGGCGAAGCGGGCTACCACCCCAAAATACCCGCCCGGAGCGGATGGGGTTCGGGCAAAGGGTGGTGACAGATCCCGGGGTGCCACGGGCTGCTTGCCAGCCCGTGCGTTCATGGTCGGCATGGAAGCGATTCACACGGGCGGACAAGCCGCCCGTGGCACCCAATGAGGCCCCGCTACCGCCGCCGCCGCCCCACCCCCATGAGCCCGACGAGTCCCAGCGTCACCCCCGCCCCCGGCGCGGGGATCGCGCTGAAGTGGAGGTCGTCGAAGACGGCCCCGATCTCGTCCAGCTCGAGGCGTGCGATCGGCGTCGCGCTTGCGAGCCCGACGAAGCCATACTGAAACTGCTGGAACTCGTCGCCGTAGACGCCGCCGGCCAGCACGCCGCCGGTCCCGCCGTCGATGAGATCACCCCAGAAGCGCAGTTCGCCGAGGAGCGCGCCATCCCTGCCGAAGGCGCGAATGTTTGTTGTGCTGTCGATCGACGGCGCGACGCCCCGGAACCCCTGCTGGATGATCGCCATCCCGACCGCCCGCACCGGCTCCGTGAAGAAAATGCTGAAGCTCTCGGTCTGACTTCCACCGCCGAAGTAGATGGAAAGGGAGCCCGCGGCCTCCAGGGCGTCCGAACGATTCCCCTGTGGAAACAGGATCGAGTTCGGCGGCGGCACGCGCCCCCACGACACGAACGGCCCGTCGAACAGCAGGCCCGACGCCGCGTACTCATCGTGCGGCATCGACGCGGAGCTGTTCGTCGGAATCAGCGGCGCGAGCGCCGTGCCATCCCCGCGCGTCTCAAAGTCGAGGAAGGCGTGCTCGATCCCCGCAAAGTACGCCCGGTCATCGATGACGAACGCGGCGGACGCGCTCGCGCTGCAGACCATCGCCACACCGATCGCGAGCGGGATGCGCATGGGTGGACCTCCCGCGAGTAGTGCGGGCCGAGCGCCGAGGCGGTTCCCGGAATCGAACCACTTCGTCTCTTCGTCTCTCAGTCTCTTCGTCTCTGAACCCCGTCGACAGAGGTCGTGGCACAGCCCAAAGCGGCTGTACCACGGCACCCACACCCTGACTCAGCCTTCCCGCTTATCCCGCACGATCTGCGCGTACGCGTTGTGGCTGTGAATCGACTCGAAGTTCTCGCTGTCGATCGAATACCAGGTGATCCGCCGCTCGTCGTCGAGCGCCACCGCGAGGTCGCGCACGATGTCCTCGACGAACTTCGGGTTCTCGTAGGCCACCTCGGTGACATGCTTCTCGTCGGGGCGCTTGAGGACGGCGTACACCTCGCTGCTCGCGGCGCCCTCAAGCAGGCGCACCACATCCTCGATCCACATGCTCTCGCTGAAGCGCACCTGCGCCGTGATCAGGCAGCGCTGGTTGTGCGCGCCGAAGCGGCTGATCTCCTTCGAGCACGGGCACAGGCTCGTGGCCGGCGCGGTGACGCCCATCACGAAGTCGTCGTGGCTGTTGCTGTGGCAGGCGAAGGTGACCTTGTAATCCATCAGCCCCGGCTGCTTCGTGACCGGCGCCAGCTTGTTGATGAAGTAGGTGAACTCCATCTCCAGGTGCGCATCGGCGGCGTTCAGGCGGCGCTTGATCTCGCGCGTCACGGTCACGATCTTGTCGGGCGTCAGGTTCGTCGAGTGCTCGTTGAGCACCTCGAGGAACCGGCTCATGTGCGTGCCCTTCTGGTGGTGGGGCAGCGACACATACATGTTGATCGTCGCGACGGTCGTCTGCTGGCCGCCGTCGGGCGTCTTCAGCGTGATCGGGTAGACGACATTCTTCACGCCCACCTTGTCGATCGCGACCCGGCGGGTGTCGGCCTGGCCCTGCACATCGGGCATGCCGGCGGGGCGGCTCTGCACGGTGGCCGCGTGCGTGCGCGCCGCGTCGGGGCTGTCTCCCGCGGGAGGGGTCGAAGGCTTCGTCATGATGCTCCTGCCGATCCGGTCGAATGCGGGGGGGCGCGCCGCCGACTCCGGCGGGGCCGCCTGCCCCCCGACTTCGCCCACCCACGATCGACGGATGTTAGGCGCGCCCGATTCCGGGCCCGATCGCCGGCCGAACGCCTGCCGACCCCGTCACATCGCCCGGCGGGGCTTCGCGTGGCGGGCGGATTCCGGCTGCCCGTGCCGGTGCGTCAGGGATGCCGACCACGCCAGCCCCATCGGCACGCCCAGGAGCGCCCCTGCCAGCCAGTCCATCGGCGTGAGCAGGCCCAGCGCGCTGATGCGGTTCTCGAAGACCCGCTCGACCGCGTTCGCCCCGCCCAGCTGCATCGCGGCGACGGGGCCGATGATCGCCAGCAGCATCACCGCCGGCACGAAGAGCATCGGCTGCGCCCGCTGCCCGATGAGGCGCCCGATGGTGGCCGCCGCGACGCCCGCCGCGATGCCCGCGGCCAGCGTCTGCCCTTTCAGCCCCTCGCGCGCCAGCAGCCACGCCGCCAGCCCGCCGGCGAAGACCGCCGCGACGAGGCCGTAGAGGTTGTCGATGTGCGTGATCGGCTCGGCGTAGTCCTGCTCGGTCGCCCGGCCGACGAGGCAGATCGCCCACGACATCCCCGCGCCGACGGCCAGCAGCACCGCCCCCTCGATCGCGAGGCTCACGAAGGTGCCCGATTCGCCCGTCACGCGCATGAGGCCGACGACCGTCGCCCCCTGCCCGGCGCCCCAGGCGACGACCAGCCCGGCGAGGAAGAGGCCCGTGCGGGCGCCCAGCAGGCGCGCCCCGAGCAGGCCCCAGAGCGTCGCGATCGTCAGCGCCGCCAGCGTCAGGCCGACGCCCGCCACGGCGGACCGCCCCACGAACGCCGCGGCTTCCGGCCCGCCATCAAGCGCCGGGATCGCCCCCGTCGCCTGCCCGGCGATCGGGCCGACGAGGAAGATGGCAAGGATGATCAGCGCCCAGCGGGCGATCCAGTCTCGCATGGCCGGATCATCGTCACGATGACGCCCGCCCGCAAATCGGGGCCCGCAAATCGGACCGGTTTGAATCGCCCGTTTGCACGCCCCCCGGCGCCATCCCACACTGACCCGGATGCACGCCGCCGACTTCAGCCAGCCCCCCGTCATCCTCAACGCCAATCCGATCACCCTCGCGGAGGTCGAGCGCGTCGTCCGCCTCCGCGCCCCTGTCGCCCTCGGCGACGAGGCGACCCGCGCCATCGACGCCTCGCGCGACCGCCTCGAGCAGGCGATGCGCGCCAAGACCCCCATCTACGGCGTCAACACCGGCTTCGGGTCGCTGGCGCGAAAGCGCATCAACGATGAGAAACTCGCGGAGGTGCAGCGCAACCTGCTGCGCTCCCACGCCGCGGGCGCCGGCGTCCCCCTGCCGGCCGAGCAGGTGCGCGCGATGCTGCTGCTGCTCGCCGGGTCGCTCGCGCGCGGGCGCTCCGGCGTCCGGCGCGAGCTGGTGGACGCGCTGGTCGCGATACTCAACGCCGGCGTCGTGCCGGTCGTGCCGACGGTGGGCTCGGTCGGCGCCTCGGGCGACCTCGCGCCGCTCGCGCACGCGGCCCTGCCGCTGATCGGCGAGGGCCTCGCCTACTACGACAACAAGACGCTCGACGGCGCGGCAGCCCTCGACCGCGCGGGCCTCACGCCGATCACGCTCGGCGCCAAGGAGGGCCTCGCGCTCATCAACGGCACCCACCTGATGGCCGGCCTGGGCTGCCTCGCGCTGCTCGACGCGGCGCGCCTGCTCGACGCGGCCCTCGTCGCCTGCGCGATGTCCATCGACGCCTGCCGAGCGACGCACACCTTCCTCGACCCCCGCGCGCACGAGGCCCGCAACCAGCCGGCGCAGATGGCCGTCGCAGAGCGCCTGCGCGCCCTGCTCGAGGGCAGCCAGGTGGCGCCGGCGCACAAGGACAACGACTCGCGCGTGCAGGACCCCTACTCGCTGCGCTGCGCTCCACAAGTGCTCGGCGCCGCGCTCGAGACGCTCGACAACGCGCGCCGCACGATCGAGCGCGAACTCGGCGCCGTCACCGACAACCCCCTCGTCGTCGAGCCCGACGGGCAGCGCGACGGCTTCATCGTCTCGGCCGGCAACTTCCACGGCATGCCGCTGGCGCTTGCGCTCGACTCGGTCTCTGTCGCCTGCATGCACATCGCCGGCGTCGCGGAGCGGCGCGTCTTCTTCCTCCTCGGCGCCACCGACCCCGAGAACCCCGTGCCCGCGCATCTCTCGCCCCAGCCGGGCCTGCACTCGGGGCTGATGATCACCCAGTACACCGCCGCCGCGTGCGTGAACGAGCTCGCCCACCTCGCCAGCCCCGCCAGCGTCGTGAACATCCCCACCTGTGCCGGCATGGAGGATTACAACTCCTTCGGCCCGCTCAGCGCGCGCACGGCGCTGCGCTCGGTGGAGCTGAGCCGCACGGTCGTCGCGATCGAAATGCTCTGCGCCGCGCAGGGCATCGAGTTTCAGCGCCCGCTGCGCTCGGGCGAAGGCGTCGAACGTGCCCACGCCCTCGTGCGCGAGCGCGTGGCGCCCCTCGAGGCCGATCGCCCCCCGGCGCCCGACATCGCCGCCCTCGAGGGCCTCATCGCCGGCGGCGCCCTTTCCCCAGGCAACCCGAGGGGTTCGGGGCGCGAATAATCCGACAGCCGCGCGTGTTCGCCGGTCGTGCGCGCCGCATGGGCGCCACGCCCCACCACGAAGGAGTTTCCATGTCCACCACCCGATTCGCCCTCGCCAGCGCGTGCGCCCTTGTCATCGGCGCCGGCGCGCTGCTGACCGCCACCGACGCCGCTGCCCAGCGCAGCCGGACGAAGGCGCAGCAGCCCAGCGCCGACGAGATGGCGCCGCTGCGCAACCCCAAGACCGACACCGCCGGCCTCAATGTCGGCGACTCCATTCCCCCCACGACCGTCTACGACCGCGACGGCGCCGAGGTGGACCTCAACAGCAAGTTCACCGGCGGCCTCACCGTCGTCTTCTTCTACCGCGGCGGCTGGTGCCCCTACTGCAACAAGTCCATGAAGGAATGGGGCTCGCAGCTCGGTCGCTTCAAGGACGAGAACATCAAGGTCATCGCCATCAGCCCGGAAACCCCCGAGCACACCGTCGAGACCGCCGAGAAGGACAGCGTCGACTTCCCCATCTACGCCGACGCCACCACCGAGGCCATGCGCAACTTCGGCGTCGCCTTCCAGGTCGACGATCGGACGCAGACCCAGTACCGCGGCTTCGGCATCGACCTCGACAGCCACAACGCCAGCGGCGAGTGGATCCTCCCCGCGCCCGCCTTCTTCCTCATTGACGAGCAGGGCAGGATCGTCTGGAAGTGGTCGACCTGGGATTACACCGCCCGACGCGCCTCGCCCGACGATGTGCTGACCGCGGCGCGCGACCAGCGCTGACGCCCCCGCCGCGCCCCTCGTGGGCGCGGTCGATCCGGCACAGACGGCTCGCGTGCCGGTCTGAGATGGCCTGCGCGTTCCGAGCCCCGCCACCCCCGCATCCGCCACCGTGCTAGCCTTCTGCCGGACCCCCGACAGGAGGCTTTTTTCATGACCACCGCCGCCAGCCGTAGCGTGCTGCCCGATGCGCAGGATCGAACCATCCACGCCCCGCGCGGCGCCGCGAAGACCTGCAAGACCTGGCAGGCCGAAGCCGCCATGCGGATGCTCATGAA
>JBICHM010000004.1:0-12551 GCA_043101835.1 Phycisphaerales bacterium
TGCATGACGCGGTACATCAAGGTTGCGTTCCTGAACGGGTCGTCGCTGCAACCGCCGCCGCCGGTGGAATCGAAGCACGCGCATGTGCGGTACCTGCACATCCACGAGGGTGAGGAGATCGATGCGGGGTAGGTGCGGAAGTGGGTGCGCCAGGGGGCGGCGGCGGAGGGGGAGCGGTGCTTCTGATGCGCGACGGGCGTCGATCCGATGCGTCGAAGTTTGGCGCCGCTTGCATCGCGCATGATACTATATTCTCAGAATGTTCTTCCAAGCCAGCCTCAAGGACAAGCGCTTTCCGACAGGTCTGTACGCCGAGTACTGCCCGCTCCAACGCGAGATCCGACTGTTCCATCTCTTCGAGGTCCGGAAGACGCTCTCGGTGTTCTTCCTGCCCATCGGATCGGAGCGCGTCGCCCACGAGTTAAAAGATGTTGACACTGGGGTCCTGCACCTGCTCCCAAAGAAGCCGTGGCTTCATGGCGTCGCGGAGTACCCCGACTCCGCCGAGTCGCTCGCGGCGTACAGCAATCCGGGAGCGATCGAGCGGTATGAGGCGGGCATGGCGCGCGATGTCGAGGCGATGGATCCGAACGCGCCGACGGAAGTTCGCGTGCTTGCGATGGTCGAGCGTCTGGCGGCAGCCGAGCACTGGCTGCGCCAGGCGACCGTTCGGGGCGGTTCGGAGTCGCTGATCGCGCTCCAGATGGCCGGCTTCCTCTTCGCGGCCATCGCTGCGGCGATCCTCTGGTCCGTCAGTCTCGCCTGGTTCGTCGGTGTGGCAATCCTCGCTGCGCTGTTTCTTGTCGGCGCGGTCTGGAGCATCGTCACGCAACAGTCCCGGGCCGGACGCAAGGTCGTGCTCGATGTCATGCGCCGGTCGGTCGCCCCGCTCCATCCGACGCTTGCGGAAGCGACCGCGGCGCTCGAACTGGCGCGCCGGAACAAGCTGCGCATCGCCAGGGCGCTCCGTGCGGTCGATCTGGCGATGGACACGGACCCCGGATGACGATCCGCGCAACGGATCGTGGGTTCCCGGCCGCGTCGCTAACGCGTCATCAGCGGGGATAGCCTGGATTCGGCGCTCGTCGCGTGACGAGACGCGCGCTCGCGCGATGATCAACGCCCAAACAGATCAGACAGCGCCTCTGACAGCCTGACAAACCTGAACTCGAACCCCTCGTCGAGCAGGCGCTTCGGGATCACATAGCGGCCGTAGAGCGCGAGTTCGGGGTCGGTGCGCATGACGAGCGGGGCGCCGATCCGGACGAGGAACTCCGGCGCGGGCAGGCCGATCGGCATGCGCATCGCGGCGCGCAGGCGCCGCATGAAGTCCCGTTGCGACACCGGCTCGGGCGATGACGCGATGTAGACGCCGGTCATCTGCTCGTGGGTCAACGCGCGCTCGAAGATGCGGTTCATGTCGAGCTCATGCAGCCAGCTCATGCCCTGGGCGCCGGAGCCGACGACGCCGCCGAGGCCGAAGCGGACGAGCGTGGAAAGGCGGCGCAGCGCACCGCCGCCGCGCCCGACGACGAATGAGGTGCGGAGGACGACCCCACGAACGCTCGGGGGGCGCGCGGCGTCGAAGGCGGCCTCCCACGCGCGCCCCACGGTCGGCGCCAGGCCGTAGCCGAGGGCGGACGATTCGTCACAGCGCTCCGTCGGCGGATCGCCGTAGATGTGCGCGGTGCTCATCTGCGCCCACACGGGGGGCGGGGCGTCGCAGGCGCTGATCGCCGCGCCGAGCGCGAGCGTTGACTCGACGCGCGACCGGAGGATCTCATCGCAGTGGTCGGGCGTTTTGCGACAATCAACGGATCGACCCGCAAGGTTCACAAGCCCGTCCGCGCCGTCGAGCGCCGCGGCCCACTCACCGACGGACCGACCGTCCCAGCGCAGAGCCTTAGCGCCGGGGATCTCGACTGCTGGTCTACTGAGGATGGTGACGGCGGCGTTTCGCCCAATGAGGTGCGCGGCCAGCGATCGGCCGATGAACCCGCTGCCGCCCGCGATGACGATGCGTTTGCCACCAAGCGAGGATTCGGCCATTGAGCAAGCTCCCCGAGTAGCGCTCCCGCCTCGGCGGGCTTCGCTCCCCTCCAACCTAGCGGTTAATCCGCCTGCGGCGGACTCGCTCGACCATTGATCGCTTCAGTCAACCAGGCTCGGCCGACACCGCTCTTGAGCCAGCGCTCGCGCGCCATCGCCGCCGCACGCGTTGAAAATGGCTCGGAGTAGACCAACCGCCACGCCCCGGCGTTCCGGCTCGTGAACTTCCGGGGGTTGTGTTGCGGGTCGTTGTGTTCTGCGATTCGACGATCGAGGTCGTCGGTCTGGCCGATGTAGCGCTTGCCCGTGGCCTCGCTCACCAGCACATAGACAAAGAACACCGAAGAACTCCCCGAGTAGGACTCGAACCTACAACCTAGCGGTTAACAGCCGCTCGCTCTACCATTGAGCTATCGGGGACCGAGTTGTGAAGCCGCGAGGGCGCCTTTCGGCAATCCAGCGGTGAATCCGCCTGCGGCGGACTCGCTCTACCATTGAGCTATCGGGGATCGGGTTTTTGCTCCGCCCGGGGCGGCCCGGACCGGAACGGAGAAATGTACCGCGGTTGTCGGCCATATCAAGCCCGGGGTGGAGGAAGAGGACGGAGTCAGCCCCCGCACCCCGGCCCTCTTCCTCAGGGAGGCGAAGCCGTTTGCCCTCCGGCGGCGTCCGGCTACACTGTGCGGCTCCGCCCGGCGGCCGGGAGTCCGCGGGCCGGATCGAACTCTGACTCCAAATTGACCCCCCATCGACTGGGCCGAGCCATGCCGAAGAAGGACATCCATCCCGCTTACTACCCCAACGCCAAGGTGTTCTACAACGGCGAGGTGGTGATGACGGTCGGCGCGACGACGCCCGAGATCCATGTCGAGGTGTGGTCGGGGTCGCACCCGTTCTTTACGGGCAAGCAGGCGTTCGTGGACGCCGCGGGCCGAGTGGAGAAGTTCCAGCGCAAGTTTGCGGGGAACTACTTCGACCGGACCAAGAAGGACAAGAAGCAGGGACGCAGATAGGTCTCGCGCCTCATCGTGTCGCCCGGGGGCCGGAGCGGTCGCCGGGCGTCGTTGCGCGCGCACATCGGTCGCGCCTCGCTCTCGGTAGGCTGACGCCATGACCCTCGCGCACGAAGACATCCCGGCGGGCGTGCTGGCGAAGCTCGACGAGCTGGCGTCGCGGCGCACGGATCTCGAGCGCGCGATGGGCGACCCTGAGGTGCTGGCCGACCACCGGAAGATGCGCGAGGTGTCGATTCAGAAGGCGGCGCTCGATGGCGTGGTGGATCGGTATGCGCGGTGGAAGGGGCTGCGGCAGGAAGCCGCGGACCTGGCGGAGGCCGAGGCGTCGGGCGATGCGGAACTCGCCGAGATGGCGGCGGCCGAGCGTCCCGAGGTCGAGGCGAGGGCGTCGGCCCTGATGGACGAGATCCTCGCGGGGCTCGTGACGGCTGATGATCGGGCGATCGGGTCGGTGATCCTCGAGGTGCGCGCGGGCGTCGGGGGCGATGAAGCCGCGCTCTGGGCGGGCGAGCTGCTCGAGATGTACCAGCGGTACGCGCAGCGGCGCGGGTGGTCGTTCGAGGTCGACGAGCTGGCGCCGGCGGAGGTCGGCGGCGTGAAGCACGCGACGGCGACCATCGAGGGCGAGGGCGCGTGGAGCGCGCTGGCGCACGAGGCCGGCGTCCACTGCGTGAAGCGCGTGCCGAAGACCGAGACCCAGGGGCGCATCCACACGAGCACGGCGACCGTCGCGGCCCTGCCCGAGCCCGACGAGGTGGCGCTCGAGATCGACCCGAACGATGTCGATGAGCACATCACGACGGCGCAGGGCCCCGGCGGGCAGAATGTGAACAAGGTCGCGACGGCCGTGCAGCTGATCCACCGGCCCAGCGGCGTGACCGTGCGCATGCAGGAGAGCAAGAGCCAGCGCCAGAACCGCGAGAAGGCCTGGCGCCTGCTCCGCGCGCGCCTGTACGAGATCGAACTCCAGAAGCGCGAGGCCGAGCGGCGCAACCAGCGCAGCGCGCAGATCGGCGAGGCGGGGCGCAGCGAACGCATCCGCACCTACCGCTTCAAGGAAGACATCGCGGTGGACCACCGGCTGAACGAGTCGTTCGGTCTGGGCGGCCTGCTGGCGGGGGATCTCGACGATGTCGCCGGCGCGCTGGAGCGGGCGGAGATTCAGCGCCGGCTGGAGGCGCTCTGATGATGGAACGCGAAGGGCGCGAAGAGACGCGAAGAAGAAGGCAGTTGGAACGCAGAGGAAAACAGAGGGACGCAGAGAAGTTCCCGTTGACCCGGTTCTGACCCCCTCTGTATTCCTCTGTCTCCCTCTGCGTTCATCCCCTTCGCGTCTCTTCGCGCCCTTCGCAGTCGATCCGCTCTTCGTACACTGCCCGCCATGACGCTCGTCTGCGTGCCCATCGCGGTTGAGGATCTCGCCCCGGCGCTCGAGGACGCTGAGCGGGCGCGCCTAGCCGGCGCGGACATGGTCGAGTGGCGCGTCGACTCGTGCTTCCATGGGGAGGGGGACGACGAGGGAATCGCGCTGTGCCTGCGTCTGTGCGAGCACTCGCCGCTGCCGTGCATCGTGACCTGCCGGGATCGGGCCGAGGGCGGGGCGTACGACGGTGACGACGCCGCGAAGATTGCGCTCTACGAGCGCCTTGGCACGAGCGAGACGCCGCCGGCGTATCTCGATCTCGAGCTCTCGCTCTGGCGGCGGAGCGCGAACCTGCGCCAGAAGGCGCTGCTGGGCGTGCAGCACCCGGGGCAGATGCGATCGAGCGTCACGACGCGCCTGATTCTGAGTCATCACGACTTCGACGGGCGGCCGCGGGACCTGTCGCGGATCATCAACGAGATGCGCGCGGTCGAGGCGGCGCGGGTGCTGAAGGTCGCGTGGCGCGCGCGGAGCCTGCGGGACAACCTGGAGGCGTTCGACCTGCTGCGCGAGCGGGATCGGCCGACGATCGCGCTGTGCATGGGGGAGTTCGGGCTGATGAGCCGCGTGCTCGCGCCGAAGTTCGGCGGGTTCCTCACTTTCGCCTCGCGGCGCGCCGACGGCGCCACGGCGCCGGGGCAGCCGACAGTCGAGGATCTGCTCGGGACCGACCGCTTCCGTGCGGTGCACAAACACACCGGCGTCTACGGCGTCATCGGGTGGCCGGTCGGGCATTCGCTGTCGCCGCTGGTGCACAACGCGGGGTTCGAGGCGGCGGGGCACGACGGCGTGTACCTGCCGCTCCCGGTGGCGGAGGGGTGGGAGCCGCTGAAGGCGACGCTGCACGCGCTCGCCGATGCGCCCGGCCTCGACTTCCGCGGCGCCAGCGTGACGATCCCGCACAAGGAAGGCGTCATGCGTTTCTGCGCGGAGACGCCGGGGTGGTCGCCGGATGAGGAAGCGATGCGCATCGGCGCCGCGAACACGCTCACGCGCGATGAGGCGGGCTGGGCGGCGACGAACACGGATGCACCGGCGATCGTCGCGTGCCTGCACGATGCCGTCGGCTCGCTGCGCGGGAAACGCGTGCTGGTGCTCGGCGCCGGCGGCGCGGCGCGTGCCGCGGCGGCGGGGCTTGCGGGCGCAGGAGCGCGGGTGCGCATCGCGGCGCGGACGCTCGCGCGCGCCGAGGCGATCCGCGACAACCTCGCCGAGCACGCGGCCCTCGAGGGCGGGGCGATCGAGGTGTGTTCGTGGGAGGATCGCGCGGGCGAGGCGTGCGATGCGGTGATCCACTGCACGCCGCTGGGGATGCAGGGCGGGCCGGGGCCGGCGCTCTCGCCGCTCAGCGATGATCAGTTGGCTGCGCTGGGCGAATGCGTCGTCTTCGACACGGTGTACAACCCGGTGGAGACACCCCTGCTGCGCGCGGCCTCATCGCGCGGGATGCGCACGATCGACGGGGTGCACATGTTCGTGCGTCAGGCGGCGGGGCAGTTCGAGGCGTGGGCGGGGCAGCGCGTGCCGCGGGAGTTGTTCGAGCGGGTGGTGCGGGAGCGGGTGGGGTGAACGCGAAGGGCGCGAAGAGGCGCGAAGTGGAAGGCAGTTGGAACGCAGAGGAAGACGGAGGGAGGCGGAGGGGATCGAACCCGTGCCGACAGGATCTTCTCCGCGTTCCTCTGTCTTCCTCTGCGTTCAACCCCTTCGCGTCTCTTCGCGGGCTTCGCGTTCCAACGCGGGCCGCGATCTCTCGATCACGGTTCGGATCAGATGAGGTCTCCCAGCGCCTTCAGGCCGATCGGCTCCTTCGTGTAGAAGGGCTCGGCGTGGGTCGTGCCGATGCGGCTGCCGAAGTAGGTCGCCGCGGCTTCGACCCAATCGACGACGCGACGGTTCTTCTCCGGCTTCACGAACTGGGTGTCGTAGGCGCGGATGCTCGCGAGCTTGGCGTCGAGGTGGCCGGTGATGTCCAGGCAGAAACTCGGGTTGGCCACCCAGCGCAGGTGCGTGGCGTAGTAGTAGAAGAGCCAGCGCGGGTAGATGGGGTCGCCGGGGAGGTCGATCTTCGTGAGCTTCGCGTCGAAGCGGGCGTCCTCGACGATGCGCGTGCCGGCGAGGTGGTCGGGGTGGGCGTCTTCGAAGAAGGGCGTGAAAACGATCTCGGCCTGATGCTCGCGCATGACGCCGGCGACCTGGTGGCGCGCCTCGATGGTGTGCTCGACGAAGCGGTTGGGCAGGTCGAGGGTGCGTCTCTTCACACCGAGGATGTCGGCGGCTGCTTGTGCTTCCTGCGCGCGGGTGATGGGGTCGCCGTGGGGCGTGGGCTCGCCGTTGGTGAGGTCGAGGAGGAGGACATCGTGGCCCTGGGAGGCAAGGGCCGCGACGGCGCCGCCCATGCCGAGTTCCTGGTCGTCGGGGTGGGGGCCGACCACGAGGATGCGCGCCATCAGTCGATCTCCTGCTCGGCGCGCGCCTCGCGTCGCGCGCGCGCCGTGGTGAGCCCGGGGGGCATGTCGGGGTGGGGCGTGTCGCCGGGGTAGCGGATCCAGTCGAGGCGCAGCCCCTCGGGCGGAAGCGTAGGCCCCGCGCGCCGGCGGTCTCTCGATTCGAGGATGTCGGGGATGGCGCCCGGCTCGATCTTGCCGCGCCCCACCTCGTGCAGCGTGCCGGCAAGGATGCGGACCATGTTGTAGAGGAAGCCGTCGCCCGAGACCTCGACGGCCACGCGCCGCGGCGCGGGCTCGGTCACGCGGCAGGCGAAGATCGTGCGCACGGTGCTCTCGCGCCCGTGGTCGAGGGCGGCCAGCGCGGCGAAGTCGCGCTCGCCGGCGAGTTGGGCCGCGGCGTCCTGCATGCGCGCGACATCGAGGTCGTGGTGCGTGTGCCATACATAGCGCCGGTCCCACAGCGGGCGCTCGCGGCCGGTGTGGAAGGCGTAGTGGTAGCCCTTGGCGAGGCAGTCGCCGATCGGGTCGAAGTCGGTGGGCGCGGGCTCGCAGGAAATGCAGACGACATCGGGCGGCAGGCGGCTGGTGATGGCCTGCGCAAGGCGCTCGTCCGGCGGGCGGCGTGCTTCCTCCGAACAGGTGAACGCGGCCGTCTGCGCCTGGGCGTGCACGCCGGCGTCGGTGCGGCTGGCGCCGACGATGGTGATCGGCTCCCGAACGACCTGGCGCACCGCCTGCTCGACGACATGCTGCACGGTGCGCAGCGCGAGGCGCCCCGGCGCAGCCTCGCCGATCGCGGCGAGGGCGAGGGGGTGGTCGGTCGGCACATCCTGGCGCTGCCAGCCGTGGAAGTCCGTGCCGTCGTAGGCGAGGGTGAGTCGGAAGCGGAGCATGGGCGAGGAATGATGGCGAGGGCAGGCCGCGCAATCCAGCGAATGGCGCTTGCGTTGTGCCCGGCCGTCGGCAGACTGGTGCCAGAGTCACGGAAACAGATTCCGGGAGGCCAATCTATGCCGGCGGCGGATGGATCAGTGCGTGGAGGCGGCGCCCGGGGCACCACGTGGGCCCTGATCGTGATTCTGGGCGTGTCGTGCGCTGCCAGTGTCGCTGCATGGCGAGGCGCGACAGGACGGGCAGCCCAGGCCAGGGCTGCCCTGAGCGAGATCGCGGCCCACAACGCGGCGATTGCCGGCGCCGATGCCCCGCCGGAGGGCGCGTCGGTCGCAGAGCTTCAGGCGATCGCAGGCGCGGCGAATGCAGCACGGGTCTCGCAGGAGCAACGCCTGGCGGCTGAGGTGGAGACGGCGCAATCGCGCGCGGGGACGCTGGAGGCGATCCTGCGCATGCAGGCGGTGGCCGGGCGCGCGCCGTCTGCGGAATCGATCGCACGCATCCGAGAGACGATCGAGCGAGATTTCTCGTCACAGCCGGCGCTCGCGGCGACGGCGCATGTTTCGTTGGGCGAGGTCCTGCTCCGCGCCGGCGCGTACGCGGAGGCCGCGACAGAGTTCGGTCAGGGCGCGGCCATTCGGCGTCGCGTCTTCGGCGCCGAGTCAAGCGAGACTGCTGACGCGATGGCGCGGCTGGCGGCGGCGACGGAGTTTGCGGGCGTCGGCGATTCGATGGAGCAGGAAGCGACGGCGATCGAGGCGGCCCGGGCTGCGCACGGCGCCGAAGACCCTGCAGTGCAGGAACTGATGCTCGCGCAAGCCTCAAGACTCCAGGCGGAGGGTCGCTTCGACGAGGCGGAGCGCGTCCTGCAGGATATCTACGCTGCGCGAGAATCTTCGCTCGGCGCGGAGCACCCCAGCACGCTTGCGGCGCTCAATCGGCTCGCGTCTCTGGAGCTCACCCTCTGGCGACCGTCACAGGCCGAACCGCTCGCCAAAGAGGTTCTCGCGCGCCGGCGCGCGGCGCTTGGCGACGCGCATCCCGACACGCTCGCGTCCATGGACTATCTCGCGCGGTACTACATCGTTCGGCGATTGGATGACGCGGCGGCGCCGCTGCTCGCCGAGGCGCTCGCAGGCCGGCGGCGGGTGCTCGGCGACGACCATCCGGCGACGCTTGCCACGATGGATCTTCTCGGGCACGTCCATCTCCATGCAGGCCGGAACGACGAGGCGCGGCAGCTCTTCGAGGAGACGCTCGCCGGGCGGCGCCGCGTCCTCGGAGAGCGGTCGGCGAGCACGCTTGCTTCGATCGACGATGTGGCCTCTGTGCTGTGGCGCGTCGGGGAACGTGACGCTTCGGTTGCGAGGTATGCCGAAGCGCTGGCACGCCGGCGCGACCAGTACGGCACAGCGCACCCCGCGACGCTCCGATCGCTGCGCTCGCTTGCCGACCGGATGCGCGAGGATGCTCGACACGAAGAAGCACTTGCGATGTACCGGGAGCTGCTCGAGGCGATGCGCGCTGTCGAGGGCGAGGATGCGCCACGGACACTCGACGCGCGCGCTTCGATCACCGACGAGTTGGCGGCGCTCGATCGTTACTCGGATGCGGAGCCGCTGCTGCGCGCGCTGCTTGACGATCGGCGCCGCGTGCTCGGCGACGACCACGCAGACACGCTGGAGACCATGCACGATATCGCGATGGTGGTCTTTCACCAGGAGCGCTACCGCGAGGCCGAACCGCTGCTGAAGGAGGTCGTTGACGCTCGCGCGGCGGCGCTCGGAGCCGATGATCGCCGGACGCTGTTCTCGCAGCATGTGCTTGCGCTGTCGATCGAGCGGCAGGGCCGCATCGAGGAATCCGCCGAGCTCAATCGGCGCACGCTCGATGCGCGCACTCGCGTGCTTGGCGAAGAGAACATCAACACACTCTGGTCGATGAACAACCTGGCGTTCAATCTGTCCGATCTCGGTCGCCACTACGAAGCCGCGGAGTTGCACCGGGCCGCGCTGCGGGGGCGTACGAAGCGCCTTGGCGAGACCCATCCGGACACGCTGGTGACGGCGCATGCGCTCGCATGGGAGCTTGGTGAGATCGGCATGCACCGTGAGGCGTTGCAGGTGTACGAGCAGGTCATCGACGGACGGATGCGGGTCTATGGCCCGGAAGACACGAGGACGCTGCAATCCCGCCACAACTACGCGATCAGCCTGAATGAGCTGCGTCGGCACGAGGAGGCCGTCGCAATCAATCGCGAGGTGCTCGCCATCCGAGATCGGGTGCTCGGAAGCGACGATGAGGACACCCTGTGGTCGATGCACAACCTCGCCGCGAATCTCTGGCGGTTGGAGAACCTCGACGAAGCGGCGTCGCTGTACGCCGAGGTGCTCGAGCGCCGGACCCGAACGCTCGGACGCGACCACGCCGACACGCGGCACGCCATCCGCGCGCTCCGCTCGGTTCACCTCGACCGGGGCGACATCGTCGGCGCACGCCCGCTGCAGCAGGAGGTTATCGCCTGGACGGTCGAAGCAGCGCTCGAGAAGGACGCCAGCGCGTCCCGGATCAACACTGCGGCGTGGCTCCTGCTCACCGTGGAGCCGGAGGACCTCCGCGACCCGGCGACAGCGCAGCGACTGGCGAACATCGCGTGCGCGAGGGGCAACTACGACGTCCCGAGCCACCTCGACACGCTTGCGCTCGCGCAGCATCAAATGGGTGACTCGCGCAGCGCGATCGAGACGCAGCAACGCGCGATCGCTCGGCTACGGGCGGAGCGGCCGAACGGCCTGCCGGAGACCGACCCGACGCTGATCCAGTTCGAGGAGCGGCTCCGGACCTTTGAAGAGGCTGTCGGCCAGCGCTGAGCCCGGCGCGCTGCGGCATCGGAAAGATAAGACGCCCGGCGCGACGGCGCGCCGGGCGTTGGAGGCAGGTCAGCGAGTTCGGTCGGGCGGTCTGCTCAGCGGTCCTGGGCCGCGGAGACGGCCATCGCGGCGCCGAAGATCTGCATGACGCCCATCTGGGCGGTCTGCTCGAACTGCTCGTGCGTTTCCGCGAGCGCGAGCTGGTCGAGCGTCATCTCGAGGCCCGCGAAGAGCTGCATGACCTGCGGCTTGATCTGCTGGAACTCGTCGCCGGTCATCTGGTCGAGCGCGGCGTGCGCCTCGGCCATCTGGCCGGGCCACCCGCTGGCGAAGTCGGCGGGGAGCCACTTGCCCTCGATGCGGACCATCGCGACATCGTGCGCGCCCTCGCCGGGAACCTGCACGCTGATGACGGCGGTGTCGCCGTCCTGCGAGACGAGGGTGGCGGTGGCGTTGGTGAAGGCGTCGAACGCGCTGGTGTCCATGTCGGGCATGATGTCGCCGAGCGCGCGGAGCTCGGTGACGAAGTCGCCGCCCGAGGAAGCGAGGAACGCACGGATATCGAGGCGACGAAGGCTGCCGGTGTCGGCGAGATCGCTGGTCGCGATCGCGTCGAGCAGGTTGGCGACGCGATCCCACGCTTCCGAGGCTTCCGCGTGGTTGAATCTGGGGTCGTTGCGCAGGTTCGGCATCGACAGGATGAGATCCTTCTGCTCGCGCATCAGGAAGGCGCCCTTGCGAAGGAGGCCGAAGGAGCGGTTCCAGACATCAGGATCGACCTTGGCGCCGAACTCGTGGACAAGGCTCGTGGCGTCGCGCTGCCACGAGGTGGGCAGGCAATCCCACGCGTGCTGGAGCTGACCGTTCGCCAGGGCGCTGGCCAGGCGCTCGACGACCTGTTCCGGGCTCGTGGCGGCGGGCATCGGCGTTGTGGCGCCGGCGCGCGCGACAGGCGGAGCGGCGACGGCGGGCGCGGCGGTGATCGCGAGCGCGCAGGAGGCGGCGCCGGCGAGTGCGAGGAATCGGCGGGTGCGCATGGGGTGCTGTCCTTCGTGTGATGGGCTGCTGCGGATGGGCGGCGTCTGCGGCCGCGCACGCCCATGGGGTCGGCCGACCATCGGGTCGCCTTGACGCCGGTTGCCGGATGCACGCCGCGGGTTCCGCGCAGGCGGGACGATCGCGCATGCCCGCGCGTGCCGTTGGAGCCGGCCGGGCGGCGCCTGGATGCCGCGGGGCGATTACCCCAGGGGAATTCCCGGAAATCCCGGGCCTGTTTCCGGAACAAGGGGGGTGAAGAAATCGTAAGTATGGGTGAGCGGATGCCCCGCTCCGCACCGGGTGGCCGGCAATGACCGGTTGCTCCGAGCGGACACGGAAGGCAGACCGAAGCGCGTCCGGCGGATGGAACCCCGTTCCTCCCCCCCTCGTTCGTCGGACGCAGCCCCGGCAGCGGCGTGTGGCGAAAGCCCGCCGCTGCCGATTTTTTTGGGAAGGGACCGGGGATCAGGGACCGGGGATCCGGTCGAGCATCACTGCCCGAAGAGGTTCTTCTCGCCGAACATGCCGGCTTCCTCGAAGTACTCGAGGGCCTCATCGACGCTGGTGAAGATCTTCGTCGCGGTTTCGGTGATGAAGGGCGAGGGGTGCTTCTTGGGCTTCCAGACGACGTAGACCTCCTTGGTGTGCTCGAAGGCGTGCTGGAGCTCGCGCTCGACGCCGCTGGAGAGGCCGGGGATGCCGCCGGGCAGTTCGGGGATGAGGCTGACGATCATGTCGGCCTGGTCGATGAGTTTGAAGTCGCGCATGTAGATCTGGCCATCGACAACGCCGGCGATGTCGAGGACCACGCGCACCC
>JBICHM010000005.1:0-3344 GCA_043101835.1 Phycisphaerales bacterium
GAGCTCGAACGCCAGCAGGTACACGCCCTCGGGCGCGTTCTGCGGCAGCGTGTGGCCGGGGTGCACGTGCAGGTCGCCCAGATTCGAGACGGCGAACTGGATCGCCTCCACACGCGTGTCGGCGGTGGTGGGGGACTCCAGCACGGTTGCGCCGAAGTCGACCTCGATCGTGACGAACGCCCCCCCGTTGTTCGGGTCGGTGGCGATGTTGTCGAAGCTCGACCCGTCCCAGAGGCGCAGCGCGTCGAGAATCGCCAGACGCATGATCGTGAATGGCTCGAACGAGTTGATCGGGCTGTTGATCCCCGGGTCCTCGGTGAAAGGGAACCCGAAGAACTCGACCAGGTCGGCGTCGAAGACGCGGTCGGGCTGGAGCGCCTGGCCCTCTGTCGTCGTGACGATCCGGTTGGTTACGATCGCCAGGTCTGCATCGACGGTCGGCACGATGTCGACGTCGTGCAGCTGCGCCGTGGCCGGGGCGGCGAGCAGGGCGGCGATGGCGATCGAAGGGATGGTCGTGCGCATGGGTGGATCGCCCGGCGGAGTGCGTGCGTGCTGGGGGGAAACGCCGCGCGGACGCTGTCGCGCCCGCCGGCGTCACGGCCGCGCGCGGGTGGGGCGCGCGGCGCGAAGCGAGACCGAAATCAGCGCCGGCGACGACCGGCAAGCAGACCGGCGCCGAGGAGCGCAAGCGCAGATGACGGCGCGGGGATGAGCGCCTCAGCCGCCTCGATCGCGGCGTCGTGCTCGCTCTCGCTGAGGCCACGGTTCATCACCCACCAGATCTCGTCGCTGTCGTCGAAGCCGGCGACGCTCAGGGTCATGCGCAGCAGGTAGATGCCGTCAGCGCTCGAGTCCGTCGGGCCGTCGAGGAAGACATCGAGGTGGTCGTCGAATCCGTCGTTGCCCGACACCGGGACGCTGAAACCGGCGACGAAGCCGGCGCCGCTGGTCACCGACGCCGGGCCGAAGCCGAGCGTGATGGTGTGCGGGCTGGGCGACGAGAAGTCCGTGCCGTTCCAGAGGCTGACCGGGCCGGTCAGGTTGAATGACCACGACGAGCCGTCGGCGAAATCGGAGGGCAGGCCGCGGAACCCGGGCTCGGCGGCGAAGTTGGGCTGCAGCGGGTCCGCCTCACCGAAGTCGGCGAAGAAGACGCGCTGATTGGTGTTCAGGATCGACTCGGTGGCGTCGTCGAAGGCGCCGGTGCGCACCTTGCCCGACGCCGAGTCGGGCAGGATGAGCACATCCCCGCCCTCGCCGGCGAAGGCGACGGGGGCAATGGCGAGAGCCGATGTACAGGCGATGAACTTGCGAAGCATGGTGTCTCCTCCTTGGAGCAGGCGCGCAGCGCGCGCCGGTGTTGGCGATTCGATGCAGTAGTTGCGCCGCTAGCGGTAGAGGCGCGGGTCGAAGCGGTTGTCTTCCGGGCTCGTGTAGACATCGCCGTAGCGGAGGGTGGCCGCGTGTCCGTCAAGAAAGCCGTAGTTGCTGATCGATCCCCACGAGGCGTCGCCACCGCCGAAGAGGCCGATGGCGCTCTGTCCCGCCGCGAGCTTCGGCGACGCCTGCGGCGCGCGCGGGAACCACCACTGGTCCGGATGCGCGTGGTCGGCGCCGGCGAACTTGCCGGTCTCGGCCATGAGCACGAACTGTGCGGTGTCGGTGGGGACGGGGATTCTGTTGAGGTTGTTGAAGTACTTCGACTGAATCGTCGAGGGCGTGTCGTTCGGACCGACCTCGATGGGGAGGAAGCGCGTGACGAGCGAGTTGAGGCCGTAGGAGGTCCTGCGGAATCGGTCGCCGGCGGCATTGAGGGGAACGCCGTCGCCCCCCTCGCTCACCGGCCAGTGGGGGCTCGTGTCCCCCGGGGAACGCAGGACCTGAGGCAGGTCGTAGTAATCGCGCAGCGTGTTGATCCACGCCACCTCGGGCGCGTCGAGCACGCCGCCTTCGTCGAGTCCGGGCTCGACCAGCGCGCCGCGATTGTCCTGGGCGTACAGCAGACTGGCCGTCTGCAGCGTGCGCACGTTGGCGAGGTCGGCCGTGGCCTGCGCCGCCAGGCGCGCGCGACCCAGGGCCGGCAACAGGATGCCGATCAGGAGCGCGATGATCGAGATGACGACGAGCAGCTCGACGAGCGTGAACCCCCTCGGGCGCACGCGCGTCGGCGTCGGCGCATGCGGAGCATGGGCCATGACGCGGACCTCCCGCGTAGATGCAGTCGATGTTGGACGGGTGACCACACGGTCCACCCCGCGCGCACGTCGGTGCGCGGCGAGGCGGCGAGGGCACGAGCGGTGTGGTCAGGCCGCGGGCGGCGCGCGCGGCTGCGATTCGCCGTCGCGCTCCTGCGCGAGGACGTATCGGTCGCCAGACTTCAGCAGGGCGATCGGCGCAAGGTCCAGCCACGCCGGCGCATCGGCGCCGGACGCATCGGCCGCCCCCGTGCGCACCATGTCGCACTGCGGGCAGTCCTCGAGATCGTGCTCGGGGAGGGCGTCAACGACGCCGCCAGCCCCGACGGCCTCGACCGTCAACGCAGCGCCGTGCCCGCCATCGTGCCTGTGGGCGGCGACGGTGTGCAGCACACGCCCGACGCCGCTGTTCATCAGCACGAGCGCAACGAGCGTCAGGATGTGGCGCAGCGAGACGGTCATCGGTTCCGTTCTATGGAATCGCCGGAAGGGGGCCCGGTCAAGGGTTCTATGCGCAACTTGACACGCGGCTGCACCGGGCGTCAGCCGATCTGGATGACGCCGGCGGCCAAGAGGCCGCCCATAACCGCCGTCAGGGCGATCCGGTACCAGCCGAAGGGCGCGAGGCCGTGGCGCGTCAGGAACGAGACCAGCCACTGCACCGCAAGGGCCGCGCTCACCGTCGCCACCGCGACGCCGAGCAACACCGGCGCCCAGCCGAGGGCCTCGAAGAGGTTCGGCGTTCCAGCGTCGCGCGACTCCTGCAGGTTCTTTCCGAGTTTGTAGACGCACGCCCCGCCGAGCGTCGGGAGGCCGAGGAGGAAGCTGAACTCGGCGGCCTCCTTCGGGCGCATCCCCAGCAGCGTGCCGCCGGCGATGGTCATCATCGAGCGGCTCGTGCCCGGCCACATCGCGACGACCTGGAAGAGCCCGACCCCAAGCGCCGTGCGCCAGGTCATCTCGTCGATCCCGATCTGTCGCCCGGCGCCGGCCTCCTCGACTTCCATCCGGTGACGCCGGCCCCTGCCGAGCCAGATCATCCATACGCCCCCGAGCAGCAGGGCCGCGAGCACGGGGACGGGGCTGAACAGATGCGCCTCGATGAGGTCGTCGAGCAGCAGCCCGAGGACCGCGGCGGGAATGAAT
>JBICHM010000006.1:0-7122 GCA_043101835.1 Phycisphaerales bacterium
CCCTTGTCCACCCCGCGCGGCGAGAAGTCCTCCTTCACGAAGAACTTCAACCCGTCGGCGATCGGCTGCAGCAGGCCCAGCGGCCCCACGCGATTCGGACCGATCCGGTCGTGGATGTACGCCGAGATCTTCCGCTCGAGATAGATCAGCCCCGCGACGCCCAGCAGCACCACATGGATGACCACCACGATCACATGGAAGCTGACGAACAGCTGGGCCGTGACATAGCGCTCGATCAGGTCGGCGAGCATCGAGAACTCCCGGGTAGCGCAGGAACAAACGGAAGCCGCGGAACCGCGGCCCCGGCAGGGTCGCCATCGTAGAGCGCACCGACGGATTCTTCCTGCCCGCGCCCTCCGCCCGACCTACACCCGCCCCACCCCCGTCTGATCCACCACCATCAGCGCCTCCGCCCACCCCTCGCCGGCGTTCTGCAGTTCGGTCGTCATGTCCGCCGGGTGCGTCATGCTGTCGCCCTCCTCCAGCGGGTACGCCGTCTCGTCGAGACGCACGATGAACCGCCCGCGCAGCGCCGTCAGGTGCTCGATCGCCCCCGGGCGATCCGGCGGGAAGGACCCCGTCGTCGCCCCCGGCGGCAGCCGGTACAGCAGCACCTGGATGCCCCGGCGCACCAGCGTCGGGCTCAGGAGGTGCCGCTCCACCCCGGTCTCGGCGTCGGTCAGCACCTGTCGCTCGCCCGCCGCCTGGCGCTCCACCTGCACCGCCGGTGGCAGGTCCAATAACTCGCTGATCGTGCATTCGAGCCCGCTGGCGATCTGGAAGACCGTCCGGATGGTCGGGCTCTTCTTGCCCGCCTCGATGTCGCTGAGCATCGACGCGGAAACCCCGCTCCGATTCGCCAGTTCCGAGAGGGTCAGGCCCAGTTCGCCCCGCCTGCGCCGGACGAGGGCCCCGATGTCGCCGTGGTGCATGCCGTCCACCATAGCGAAATATTTCGCTCAAGTGCTTGATTCGCTATGGCGATGATCATACGCTTCAGCGAATCACTCGCATGAGGCGGGGTCGGGCGAGCACAGTCGCCCGGGCGCGTCGCCTGCCGGTGGACAGCGAGTCCCGGCCCCGTCCGAACCCTGATTGGAGGCACGCGATGCTGCACCTCTGCAAGGCCTGCTGGAACATGCCCACCCGCGCCGAATCCGCCATCTGGATGGCCCTCGGCGCCGCCACGGTCCTCGTCACCCTGGCGATCGTCTGATGGGCTGTCCGGACGCGGAACCGCTCCCCCACAACCACACGAACCCCTGAACGCCGACGCCTGAGAGGGCGCCGGTGTTGTTCATTCGGTCCCAGCCGCGATCGGCAGATCGCGGGCCGCGCTGGCGGTCTCGATTGGCGCAGTGGCCACCTGCGGGACTTCAGTCCGGCGGCGCGTCTGACATGCATCGTGGCCGCGCGGTTCGGCCCAGCCCGCGATCTCCCGATCGCGGCTCGGTCAGACCGGCCACCCCGGATCCTCGCCGCCCTCCGCCACCGTCTTCACCGGCGGCTCCAGCGGGAGCATCCGCGCCTTCTCGATGAACGCGTCGTAGTTCTGGCGCATCTCGAGCAGACTGTCGCCGCCGAACTTCTCGCGCATCGCGCGAGCGATCTCGAAGGCGACCACATTCTCCATCACCACACCCGCCGCGGAGACCGCGCACACATCGCTGCGCTCGTACTGGCTCTGCTCGGGCTGCTTTGTGTTCAGATCCACGCTCGGCAGCCCCTTGAGCAGGGTGCTGATCGGCTTCATGGCGCCGCGCACGACGACGGGCTGCCCGTTAGTCATGCCGCCTTCCAGCCCACCGGCGTTGTTGCTGTCGCGCGTAAAGCCCAGGCTCGCCGCGTCGCGCTGCGCCGCGTCGAAACGGATCGGGTCGTGCACCTCGCTGCCGAAGCGCTCAGTCACTTCCCTGCCCAGCCCGATCTCCACCGCCTTGAAGGCCTGAATGCCCATCACCGCGAAGGCGAGGCGCGCATCGAGCTTGTCGCGCCAATCGACGCACGAGCCCAGCCCCGGCGGGCAGCCGAAGACATGCGCCTCGACCAGCCCCCCGACGGTGTCCTTCTCCACCTTCGCCTGCCGGATCGCCGCGCGCATCCGCTCGCTGGCCTCCTCGTCCGGGCAATAGACATCGCTCGCGTCGCGCTGTGCGGCGAGCGATCGCCAGTTGTCCGCCGTCACCGCGCCGTCCCACACCGCCTGGTGCACGCTGCGCGTGAAGCCGAACACGTCGACGCCGAACTCGCGCAGCAGGCAGCGCGCCAGCGCCCCCGCTGCGGTGCGGGCCGCGGTCTCGCGCGCACTGGCGCGCTCCAGCGTCGCGCGGCAGTCGGTCGTCAGCCACTTCACGCTGCCCGCGAGGTCCGCGTGCCCCGGCCTCGGTCGGTACACCGGGGGCGTCCGCTCGAGGTCGTCGAGGCGCGAGTCGCGATTGACGATCCGCATCGCGATCGGCGCCCCGATCGTCTGCCCGCGGCGCACGCCGGAGAGGACATCGACGGTGTCGGTCTCGATGCGCTGGCGCCCGCCCCGGCCGTAGCCCCCCTGGCGCCGGCGCAGCTCCTGGTCGATCAGCCCGGTGTCCACCGCGACGCCCGCCGGCATGCCCTGCACGAGGATGAGCAGCCCGGGGCCGTGGGATTCCCCGGCCGTGTGGTAGGTCAGTTCCGCCATAGGCCAGAGGATATCGCCGGCGTCCGCCTGCCATCGGCCCCTACCATCGACGTGTCTCCCGACGACGATGTCTGCCTCTGTTTCCACGTGCCCCTTCGGAAGATCCGCGCGTTCCTCGAGCGCGAGGATCCGCCGGTCGCCAGCCTCATCAGCGAGTGTCTCGGCGCCGGCACCGGCTGCGGCTGGTGCGTGCCGCACCTCAAACATCTGCACGCCAGGCATCAGGCCGGGAAGCGCATCGAACTGACGATGTCCGCCGCCGATTACCGCGCGGGGCGCGTCCGCTACCGGCGCACCGGATCGCGCGACGACGCGTCCCCCGATGCGGGCACGGGCGCCGAGTAGCCCCCCAACCTGCACGAAACCCCCTGCGAACACGCTGCGAACGGCGCGCAAGAACCGGCAGAACTTCGGAGTTCAGGCGCTGGCGCGAGCCCGGTCGCGCGGTAGCGTCAGGGTGTCCCGGCGACCGCACATCGCCGGGCGAATGCACAGGGATCCAAGCGCGGGGCCGCACACCCCGGCGCACATCCGGAGAGAGGAGTCAGCCATGCGCATCTCGCGTGGTCTTGCCGCGGTCGTCGCGGCCGGCGCCGCCTGCGCGCTCGCAGCACCGAGCGACGGCGCGTTCATCACCGCCAACTTCCCGCTGTCGGGCGCGCAGGAAGCGCCGCCCAACGACGCCGACGCCTTTGGCGTCGGCACGATCGTCGTCGACACCACGGCGAAGACCTTCAACCTCGACCTCTTCGTCGTGGGCATCGGCCTCACCGACCTGCTTGGTGTCGGGCCCAACAGTTCGCCGGTGCACATCCACAACGCGCCCGCCGGCGCCAACGGGCCCATCGTCATCGATCTGGGCTTCTTCGGTTCGTTCGTCGAGGACGGCCTGGGCATCACGCTCAGCCTGCGCGACATCGCATTCGGCGGCGTGCAGGGCGGGATCTCCAGCGACATCGACAGCAACCTCGAGCAACTCTTCCTCGGCGCCCTTTACGTGAACATCCACACGAACGACTTCCCCGGCGGCGAGATCCGAGGCCAGATCGTTGGCCCCGAGATCCCCACGCCCGGCGCCGCCTGGCTCTTCGCCCTCGGCGGGTTCGTCGCGCTCCGGCGCAGACGCTGACCGACCGCCCACACGCACATCGTTCTCGTTCGTGATGCGCACGCCGCCGGACCCGGTCCGGCGGCGTGCTTTCATGCGCCGCCGACGACAACGCTCGACGCACGCTCGAGCCGGTCGCGAATCGCCGCCCACGCCTCGCCCGACCGCGCGCCGCCGAGACGCACGACGAGCAGCGCCGCGCCGCTCGCCCCGAGCCGGCGCATGTCGGCGTAGAGCGTCCGCGCCGCGATGCGCGGGTCGGCGTCGAGGGCAAGGGTGGCCGCCGCGCCGGTCTCATCGTCGATCCCCAACCGCTCGCGCGCGATGCGCACCGCCTCGCCCATCGGCAGATCGCCATCGATCAGCGCCAGCGGGATCGCCGGCTGGTAGTGCCGCTCCATGTGCCCCGGGCTCGCGCGCGACGCCTCCGCGCCAGCGCGCACGATCTCGACGGCGCCGGGCAGCCCCGCCAGCGCATCGGCGAGGTCGTGCGCCGTCACCTGCCCGGGGCGCAGGATCTCGACGAGCGTCCCGGTCGCGCCCTCGCTGAGACGCACCACAGTGCTCTCGACGCCGACGATGCACGCGCCGCCGTCGAGCACCAGCAGGTGCTCACCGGGGAACTCGTCGTGCACGTGCGCCGGCGTGGTGGGGCTGGTCCTGCCGAACCGGTTCGCGCTCGGGGCCGCCACCGGACCGGCGCCCTTGATCAGCGCAAGCGCGAGCGCATGATTCGGCATCCGAACGCCCACGGTGTCGAGCCCCGCGGTGATGAGCGGATCCACCGTGTCCGCCTTCGGCAGCACCAGCGTCAGCGGCCCCGGCCAGAAACGCTGCCCCAAGCGGTCCGCCGCCGCCGGCCAGGTGCGCGTCACACGCTTCGCCTGTGCGATCGAGGCCACGTGCACGATCAGCGGGTCAAAGAGCGGACGCTGCTTCCGATCGAAGATCGCGCGCACGCCCGCCGGCCGATCGATGCGCGCGGCGAGGCCGTACACCGTCTCGGTCGGCATCGCGACCACACCCCCGGCGTCGAGGATCGCGGCTGCGCGCTGGATATCGCTCGAATCACCCATCAGGGCGAACGGTACGCCGCGTCAGCCGCCCCTGCGCAGCAGCCACATGGCGCCGCGGACGGGGCCGACGAGGTCGTCGTACGCCCCCGCCTGCTGGGCGAGGAACCGCTCGATCACCGGCGCCGCCGCGGGATCGCGCGCGACGATCGCCGCCCCGCGCGCCCGCAGCCACCCCAGCTCCCGCTCGTGGCGGATGCGACCCTCCTCGTGCGACACGATCCGCCGCCCGACGATCGCGTCGCCATGGGCCACGAGGTCGCGCTCGGTCGCTTCCAGCGACGCGTAGCCGTCGTACTCGGGCCCGGCCGGCCGGTCGCCCTCGAGGTACGCATCGTCGATCAGGATCCACCCGCCCGGGCGCACGAGCCGGCGCAGCGCGCCCACCGTCTCCGCCAGCGTGCCCCACGGGCGCCCGATCGACATCAGCAGCGCAAGGTCCAGGCTTCCCGCCGCCGTGCGCGCGGCCTCCGCCTCGAGCTCCCCCTCGACGACTTCCACCCGATCGCCCACGCCGGCATCCGCGGCGCGCCGGCGCACCTCGTCGAGGAACGGCGGGTGCAGGTCGACCGCGCGCACCCGCCACCCGCGCTTGGCGAGCGCGATCGCGAAGACGCCCTTTCCGCAGCCCAGGTCGATCGCCGCGCCCGGCGGCGCGCCGGCCCCGTCGAGCAGCGCCATCGCGTCATCGACGGAGGAGCCCAGTTCGTCGAAGTCGGCGCACAGCTCCGCGAGGTAGGGAACCGCCTCCGGCGGCGTGTCCATCGCGCGGGCGATGATGGCGTCGCGCTCGTCAGCGCGCATCGCTCATCCGCCCAGCCGCTCCTCCAAAAACCCCTTCACCTGCCCGATGTTGATCCGCTCCTGCTGCTGCGTGTCGCGGTGACGCACGGTCACGGTGTCGTCGGTCATCGTCTCGCCGTCGATGGTGAAGCAGAATGGCGCGCCCGCCTCGTCCATGCGCGCGTACCGCTTGCCGATCGACTGCTTCGGGTCGCACTCGACGGCGCCGAAGCGCTTCTTGAGGTCGCGCGCGAGCCCCTCGGCCTTCTCCGGCATCCCGTCCTTGTTGACCAGCGCGAAGACGCCCGCCTTCACCGGCGCCATCCGCGGGTCGAAGCGCATGAACACCTTGCTCGCGCGGCTCTCATCGGGCGTGTACGCCTCGCAGAGCAGGCTCAAGACGCCCCGGTCCAGCCCCGCGCTCGGCTCGATCACATTCGGCAGGTATCGCTCGTTGCGCTCCTGGTCGAAGTACTCGAGCTTCGCCCGCGCGTGCTCGGCGTGCTGCTTGAGATCAAAGCACGACCGGTCCGCCACCCCCTCCAGCTCGCCGAAATCCGGCGCCGTGAAGGGGAAGCGGTACTCGATGTCGCTCGTCCCCGCGCCCGACTTCGCGTAGTGCGCCAACTCATCGCTGTCGTGCTCGCGAAGGCGCAGGTTGTCGCCCTCGAGGCCCACCGACCGCCACCACGCCATCCGCCAGTCGCGCCAGAAGGCGTACCACTGCGCCGCCTCGCCGCCGTGGCAGAAGAACTCGATCTCCATCTGCTCGAACTCGCGGCTTCTGAAGGTGAAGTTCCGGGGCGTCACCTCGTTGCGGAACGCCTTGCCGATCTGCGCAATCCCGAAGGGCGGGCGCACGCGCGTCGTGTCGATCACGTTCTTGAAGTTGATGAAGATGCCCTGCGCTGTCTCGGGGCGCAGGTACGCGACGTTGTCCTCCGTCGCCGTCGCGCCAACGTACGTCTTGAACATCAGGTTGAAGGCCCGCGGCGCCGTCAGCGCGCCCGCCTTGTGCGTGAAGGGCGACGGAAACTCCGCGAAGCTCGCCTCCAGCGCCGCCATCGGCGCCGGCGCGATCACGCCGACCATCCGCCCCCCCGCGCGACGCTCGAGCACCAGGTGCGGACGCTCCGCGCCCTCCCCCGGCTCGGCCGCGACCGTCAGGCCCAGCTGCTTCCACAGCTTCTTCTGCCCGAGCAGCGATTCGGTCGCCTCCGGCCCCGCCGCGCCCACCGCCGTGGCCAGCGGCACGAAGTCCGGGTCGGTCACGATGCGGTCGTTCAGCAGACGCAGGCTGTCGGCGCTGTCGCCCGGCGCATCGATCGCGTACAGGCCCCACAGGTGATCCGCCCGGAAACGCTGCTTCGTCTCCTTGTCGTCCACCATCGGGTCGTTGAACCCGGCGACATGGCCCGACGCCTCCCACACCTTCGGGTTCTGGATGATGCAGGTGTCGAGCCCGACGATCGACACCTCGC
>JBICHM010000007.1:0-4707 GCA_043101835.1 Phycisphaerales bacterium
CGCCGGCGCCGGCGCCGCGCGGGCGCTGGTTGGCGCCTGACCCGGCCCGGGCGGTATGGTCATCGCCGTTCGCAAGGAGCCAACTTCGATGACGATCTTCCGACGCCTCGTGCTCGCCCTCGCCGCCGCGCCCCTCATCGCCCTCGCCGCCGGCTGCGCCTCGCTCACCGGCAGTTCGCTGCCCACGCGCAGCGACGACCCCGGCCGCCTCGCCGAGCGCGATCCCGCCGCCTTCGTGCGCCGCTTCTACACGAAGCGCGAAGTCTCTATCCCCATGCGCGACGGCGTTGAACTCTTCACCGCCATCTACGAGCCGAAGGACACGACGCGCGACTACCCCATCATGCTCTTCCGCACGCCCTACACCGTGCGCCCCTACGGCCCCGATGAGTTCCGCAGGAGCCTCGGCCCGAGCATGCTCTTCGCCGAGGAAGGCTTCATCTTCGTCTACCAGGATGTCCGCGGGAAGTACATGAGCGAAGGCGACTTCGTGAACATGACCCCCCACGTCGCCGACAAGCGCGGCAACGCCGACATCGACGAGAGCACCGACACCTACGACACCATCCAGTGGCTCCTCGGCGCCGTGCCCAACCACAACGGACGCGTCGGACAGTGGGGCATTTCCTACCCCGGCTTCTACACCGCCGCGGGCATGATCGACGCCCACCCCGCGCTCGTCGCCTCCAGCCCCCAGGCCCCCATCGCGGACTGGTGGTACGACGACTTCCACCACCACGGCGCCTTCTTCCTCCCCCACGCCTTCAACTTCCTCGCCTCCTTCGGCCAGCCCCGCCCCGAGCCCACCACGCAGGGCAACCCCCGCTTCGACCACGGCACGCCCGACGGCTACCAGTTCTTCCTCGATATGGGCCCGCTCAAGAACGCCAACGACCGCTACCTCAAGGGCGAGGTCGCCTTCTGGAACGACATCGTCGCGCACCCCAACTACGACGAGTTCTGGCAGGCGCGCAACATCCTCCCCCACCTCAACGATGTCTCACCCGCCGTCCTCACCGTCGGCGGCTGGTTCGACGCCGAGGACCTCTACGGCCCGCTGAAGATCTACGCCTCCGTCGAGGAGAAGAACCCCGACGTCGACAACCGCATCGTCATGGGCCCCTGGCCCCACGGCGGCTGGGCGCGCGGCACGGGCTCTCAGCTCGGCAACATCTACTTCGGCGAAGACATCAGCGGCTGGTACCAGCGCAATGTCGAGTTCCCCTTCTTCATGCACCACCTGAAGGACGCGCCCGCGCCGGAACTCCCCGAAGCCCTCATGTACGAGACCGGCGCCAATCAGTGGCGACGATTCGACCAGTGGCCGCCCGCACGCGTGCAGAAGCGCGACCTCTACTTCCGCGAAGGCGGCGCACTCACCTTCAACCCGCCCTCCAGCGCGCCCCCCGCCTACGACGAGTACATCAGCGATCCCGACAAGCCCGTCCCCTTCACCGAGCAGATCTCGACGGGCATGACGCGCCCCTACATGACCGACGATCAGCGCTTCGCCGCGCGACGCCCCGATGTGCTCGTCTTCCAGACCGAACCGCTGACCGAGCCCGTCACACTCGCCGGATCGATGCTCGCCGACCTCTGGGTCTCCACCAGCGGCACGGACTCCGACTGGGTCGTCAAGCTCATCGATGTCTACCCACCCGACGCCGAGGACTACCCGGACATGCAGGACCACCTGCGCCTCGGCGGCTACCAGATGATGGTGCGCAGCGAGGTCTTCCGCGGACGCTTCAAGGAGTCCTACGAGAACCCCACCCCCTTCGTCCCCAACGAGCCCACTAATGTGCAGTTCGAACTCCAGGACGTCCTGCACACCTTCCGCCCCGGTCACCGGATCATGGTGCAGGTGCAGAGCACGTGGTTCCCCCTCGTCGATCGCAACCCGCAGACCTTCGTCGAGAACATCTTCCTCGCCGACGAGAGCGACTTCCAGGCCGCGACCCAGCGCGTCTACCGCTCCGCCAACCGCCCCAGCCGCCTGCGCGTGGGCGTGCTCCCCGCCGGTGAGACCCCCGCGAGCGACGACGCGCAATAGTGACGCGACTTCAGAGAGTTCCCCCCACCCCGGCGCGTGAAACCGCGCTCCGGTGGCGCGGTAGCAGTCTCCGTTGATCCCAGACCAGGGCTGGGGCCGATACCGGGGGCGACGAGCGAACGACGCAGCGCCCGAACTCGTGGGGAACTCGCCCGACATCGGGCGGCGGCGAACGGACGCCCGCCGACGCGACACGCGTCGCGCAGCGCGGTGGTCGTGCGCCGAATCAGCAGGAGCCTGCACCGTGAACGGATCGTGGAAGCATCATCGAAACGCCGCGCTGCTCGCCTGCGCCGGCCTCGCCATCGGCGCGCTCGCGCTCACCCAGCCCGTCAGCGCCCAACCCGGCGCCGTGCCGCCCGGCATGGCGCCCGGTCAGGCGCCCGCCGCCGCCAAGACCGCCACGCTCGACCAGGTCACCGAAGGCTTTGAGAAGGTCGTCTCCTTCGTCGGCGAGCGCGCCTCGCTCTACGACCTCTACCGCAAGGACGACAGCCCCGCGCTCATCGCCGCGCTCCCCGCCGGCTACGAGAACCAACTGCTGATGATCGCCCCCACCGTCGCCGGCGGCGACGAGCAGGCCGGCGTCATGGGCCCGACCTTCTACGCGAAGTGGAAGCAGATCGGCGACCGTCTCGCCCTCGTCGCGCCCGACTTCTACTTCCGCAGCACCGGCGACGCGGAGTCGAAGCGCTCCGTCTCCGGCCTCTACACCGACACCGTGCTGCTCGACACACCCATCATCGCCAAGACCGCCTCCGGGCAGCCGGTCATCGCGCTGCACGATGCGCTGCTGAAGCACTACCGCATGTTCTTCTCGAGCGCCTTCGGCGGCTACGGCCCGACCATCCCCGGCGTGCAGGCGCACCTCGCGGAACTCGCATCGGCCAAGGCCTTCCCCGAAAACCTCGAAGTCCGCTTCGAGGCCCCCAGCAGCACCGGTCGCATGACGGGCATGCACTTCTCGATCAGCGTCATCCCCGACAACAAGTCCTACACGCCGCGCGAAGCCGACAGCCGCGCCGGCTACTTCAACCTCATCTTCGATGAGATGGGCAAGCCCGAGCGCGAGCAGCAGTACACGCGCTTCATCTCGCGCTGGCAGATCGAGAAGGCCGATCCCGAAGCGAAGCTCAGCCCGCCGAAGCAGCCCGTCGTCTGGTACATCGAGCACACCACCCCGATCCGCTACCGGCGCTACATCCGCGAGGGCATCCTCGCCTGGAACGAAGCATTCGAGAAGATCGGCATCGTCGGCGCCATGGAGGTCTACCAGCAGGACGCCACCACCGGCGCGCACATGGACAAGGACCCCGAGGACGTCCGCTACAACTTCTTCCGCTGGAACACCAGCAACCAGGGCTACGCCATCGGCCCCAGCCGCTGGGACCCGCGCACCGGCCAGATCCTCGACGCCGACGTCGTCTGGCACGAAGGCCTCACCGAATCGCTCCGAGGCCAGTTCCGCAACATCTCCGGCGACCTCGCCGTCCAGCACTTCGGGCCCGAGACGCTCGCCTGGCTCGATGAGAATCCCGATTTCGACCCGCGCGTCGCCTTCGCGACCGGCCCGGAGCGTCGCCAACTGCTCGCCGAAGCGCGCGAGCGCCTCGAGCACGCCCACGAGCCGCTCTCCACCGACCGCGCCGCACAGCTCCACACGGCCACCAACGCCGGCGCCGCGGGCGCGATGAACGCCATCGCGTTCAACCAGTGCCGCATCGGCGAGAACATGGGCCTCGCCGGCGCGCTGCTCAGCACCGCCATCGCCGCGGACCTCGTCGCCGCCGACCCCGAGAACATGCTCGACGGCCTCCCCGAGGAGTACATCGGCGGCATGATCCGCTCCATCGCCGCCCACGAGGTCGGCCACTGCCTCGGTCTCCAGCACGCCTGGAGCACCTCGACGATCCGCTCGCTCGAAGAGATCAACCAGCCCGACTACGACGGCCCGCTCTACGGCTCCGTCATGGAGTATGCAGCGCCCAACATCAACGCCGAGGACGGCCCGGTGCAGGGCGCATACGCCACACCCGGCGTCGGCCCCTACGACGAATGGGTCATCGCCTTCGGCTACGGCTCTGAAGAAGAGTCAAAGGCCGCGCTCGCGCGCGTCAACGAGCCCGATCTCATCTGGCACGAGGGCGGAACCGGCATGATCGGCCCCGACCCGCGCGTCCAGATCTGGGACCTCGGCGCCGACTCACTCGAGTTCGGCAAGAGCCGCATGCGCCTCATCAACGACCTGCGCCCGCGCATCACGACCGATCTCGTCGACGACGGCGAATCGTGGGCCAAAGCGCGCCAGCGCTGGCAGACCGTCCTTGGCACGCAGATGCAGGCTGTCTCCTTCGCCTCGCGCTGGGTCGGCGCCTCCTATGTCAACCGCAACTTCAAGGGCGATCCGGACCCCAAGGATCCGATCGAGAACGTGCCCGCCGCCAAGCAACGCGAAGCGCTCCACTTCGTCATCGACAACACATTCTACGACGAGGCCTTCGGCGTCACGCCCGACCTCCTCCACAAGATGGCCCTCGAGTTCTTCCCCGACGGCCCCGGATACGCCAACGCGTTCCAGGACCCCGCCTACAGCGTGCACGACACCGTCGGCGCGATGCAGGCCTCGGCGATGACGATGCTCCAGATCGGAAGAG
>JBICHM010000008.1:0-7320 GCA_043101835.1 Phycisphaerales bacterium
GTTCTCCACCGGCGTGCCGGAGAGCCCCACGCGGCGCGGGCCCGTCAGCGCGTGCACGGCGCGGCTCTGCTTCGCGGCCGGGTTCTTCACGCTCTGCGCCTCATCAAGCACGACGCGCCGCCACGGCACCTTCTTGAGGTCTTCGAGGTCGCGGTGCACGAGGGCGTAGGTCGTGACGACCAGGTCGCGTTTCGAGGCGTCCTCCACGAATGCCTCGCCTGCGAGGCGCTCGACGCCGTGGTGCACGAGCGCGTTGAGCTGGGGCGCGAATCGCGCCGCCTCACGACGCCAGTTGCCGACGACCGACATCGGGGCCGCGATGAGCGTGGGGCCGCGCGACTCTCCGCCGGCGAGTTCACGCTCGCGCACGAGCAGGGCGAGAATCTGGATCGTCTTGCCGAGACCCATGTCGTCGGCGAGGCACGCGCCCAAACCGAATTGCTCGAGGAAGGACAGCCACGCGAGCCCACGCACCTGATACGGGCGCAGATCGCCCTTCAGCCCTTCGGGCTGCTTGTCGAGTTCGAGGCGCTGCTCGGCGCCGTCGAGCCCGAGCAGGCGACCGACCCACCCGGTCGCCTCCACGCCCGCGATCTCCACACCCGTCGATTCCACATCGCTCGCGAACGCAAGACGCATGAGTTCGCCGACCGCCATTTCGCCGCCCGGGTTCTCGCGCAGGAAGCGCGCCGCCGCGGCCACATCCTCCGGCCGGATCTCCACCCATCTGCCGCCGATGCGCACGAGCGACGACGACCCTTTCGCAAGCTGCTGCAACTGCGAGATCGACACCTCGGTGTCGCCGATCGCGAGCGTCCAGCGGTAGTCGACGTTGGACTGGAGGCCTTCATCTCCCTCGAGGGCGCGCTCCTCCTCGCTGTCGATGTGCAGCAGCACACCGAGGCGCGACGACGGCGCCCCCCACCACTCCGGGCCGATCACGCCGAAACCCTGCTCGCGCAGGAGCGGCCCGATCTCGGCGAGGAACCGGTGGGCCTCGCGCGTCGTCAGATCAACTGACTCTGGCTGTTCCTCGCCGAGGGCGCGCTCGAGCAGCGGGTACACGCGCGACGCGCGGCTCAGTTCGGCCAGCAGCAGCTCGCCCGGCGCCTCCACGCGCCGGCCATCGACCGTCACGACATCGGCGCTGGTCTGCCAGATCTCCTCAGCGTCGAGCAGCACGCCCTCGCGCTCCGCCGACTGCAGGTGCAGCGTCAGGCGCCAACGCGTGTCTTCGCCGGGAACATCGATGTCCTTCTCCGCCGCTTTGGCGTCTTCGGGCGGCTCGTGCAGATGAAGACAGAGGCGCCAGCCGACATCGGCGCCGCGATCGTCGAGCAGGCCGATCCACCGGCGCACGGCGCTCAGCGCGCTTGAGCGCTGCGCCGCGTCGAAGGCCGCGTCGCGCCCGGGCCCGAGCAGCCCGCCGAGCCACGCGACGTGCCCGTCCTCGTCGGCGTCCCACCCCTCGATCGCCTCGGGCATCTGATCCTCGATCAGCGCCTGGCGGCAGAGATGGTCGGTCAGACGCGCAAGGCAGTCTTCGAGCATCGTCCACGGGTCGTGGTCGGCCTCGTCGATGACGGCGCGCACGCTCGGCGGCACGCTCGCGAGGAGGCGACCGAGCCGATCGGCGTTGCGCTGGTCGCTCCACCAGGGCTGCCACCGCGCCCCGAGGTTCCCGCCTGCGCGCTGCACAAGCATCGGCACCATGCGCTGCTCGGCGACGAGCGAACGGACGAACCGGGCCACGGCGGCGAACCAGCGGATCGACGCGCCGAGCGTCAGGAGCGCCGCGTCCGGATCGGCGCCGCGCGTGTCGACGCTCAAACGCTCTTCCAGACGCTCCAGCAGCCCCATCGCATCGGCGGGGTCGAGCGCGAGGCTCGGGACGGTCCACGCGTCAAGACGCGCCGCGACGCCCGGCTCGTGGGTGGCGCCCGTGTGGCCCGCGGCGTGGGCGACCTTCGGACTCGGCGCCGGAGCGCCGTCGCGCGTCGGAAGGCGGAGGCGCAACGACGCCTCATTCGCCGACGCGACTGCGCATTCGACCGCGCGCAGCGCCTGCGCCGTCTCCGATGCCTCACTCGCGAAGGGGTGGGCCTCGGCGCGTTCAGCGCGGACGGGTGCGCCGCCCTCGGAATCCGATCCAGTCTCGACGCGAGCGTTTGCTTCCTGCATCGCGGGGAGACGCTCGCCAGCTCGGCGCGCGTCTTCCGCCCACAGGTGCAATCGCCCGCCGGTCCAGTTCGCGTGAAGCACGCGCATCAGGCGGCGGCCCTCCTCCATGGCCCAGCGGGCATCTCCGTGCATCCTCCGTGCCCCCGGCGCCCCGTGGCGACCGGCAGCGTCGAATGAGGGCGGTGGGACTCGAACCCACGACCAGCGGCTTAAAAGGCCGATGCTCTACCGACTGAGCTACACCCCCGGCTGCGGCGACGCGCCGCGGCGGATCGGCAATGGTAGCGACGCCGCCGCGTTCCTTCGACACATGCACGCGTCCGGATGCTGCGTCGCGTGCCAGAGAGGATGCGCTGCGACAGTCGCCGACCTCGCGTCGCCGGCGTGGTATCGTCGATTCCGACGAGCCCGGAACGCCGGCCCCCTCCCCGCCTAGTATTCTTGCCGGCCCGGAATCTGTGCGCTTCAGCCGGAATCTTCCTCCTCGGGCGCACCACCATCCTCCCACGCGTGCATGGACCGTTGCCGATGACCCAGCCCGCCCCCGAGCCATCGCCGCAGGCCCGCCCGACGCGTCCCGCGCGCGGCCCGATCGCGATTCTGCGCGACCTGTTCAGCAGCGTGTGGTTCGGCATCGCGCTGATCAGCGTGCTGTTTATCTACATGTCGGTCGGCAGCGCGATTCCACCGATGCGCCAGCTCCGCATCTTCGAGATGACGGAGTTCGAGTGGTTCAACTGGTGGCCGTTCACGGTGATGATCGCGCTGATCTGCATCAACATCACCGTGGCGACGCTCCGGCGCATCCCGCTGACGACGATCAACCTCGGCGTGTGGATGATCCACACCGGCATCGTTGCGCTGTGCATCACCGGCGCGTACTACTTCGCGACGAAGGTCGAAGGCGACACGCCCGTCATCCGGCGCCAGGTCGTCATCGAGACCGCCGACGGCGTCGGCGCCTCATTGCCGGCGGTGCCGGGCGCCCGCACGCAGGCCGGGGCGTACACCTTCGAAGTCGCACAGGTCGATCCGACCTGGCCGATTCTCTCCGGCGAGGACGCCGGCCAGCGCGCCTTCAGCGTGTCGGTGCTCGTCACCCATCCCGAGCGCCGGTTCATCCGCCAGATGCTCGCCGGGTTCCCGCAGTACACCGAAGACATCCTGCCGGGCGTCGGGCGCGTCGTGCGCCAGACCGGGGAGCGTCTGCTCGACAAGTCGCTCACGATGGGCCTCGACTACCTCCCGCAGGACGCGTTTTACATCATGCACAGCCGCGCGCTCTATGTGCGCGAGGCGGCCGAGCCAGGCGCGCAGCCCGGCCCCTGGCAGATGCGTCCGCTGCGCGGTCTCCCGCGCTACAACGACTACGTCGAAGACCCCGCCACCGAAGTGTGGGTGTCGGCGAGCGACACTCCCCCGCCAAGCGACCCGCTCTCGAAGCCGGTTCCCCCGGCCGGCCCCGACGACCCGCTGGCAGACACGCCCATCCGCGTCACCGGCTTTCTGCGCTACGCGGTGATGGAGGAACGCTGGCGCCCGGGCGGCGACACGCTCAACCCCGCTGTGGATGTCATCGTGCGCTCCACCACCGGCACGGTGCGTCGCTTCCCGCTCATGGCCTTCCAGGAGGGATCGAACACGACCCCGGGCGGCGAGATTGCGTTGGTGTGGGTGGAGGATGAGTCCCAGTTCGAGCGGCTCACGCTGCCCCCGGACCGCGCGCTGACGATCGAGATCCCCGGCGCCGGCGCGACAGTCGAGGCGGATACAGAACTCACGGCGTCAACGAATCCGTCGCTGGATTTCACGCCGATCGAGGAGTCCGGCTGGCTCTATCGCGTCCGGTTCTTCGCCGACGACCTGCCCGTCGCCGACGGCCGTCTGCTGAGCGTCGCGGTCGTGGAGTTCCGCGACCCGGAAGGCGTCGTCTTCACGCGCTGGGTCTCCGACGATATGGCCTTCGTCCGCGATATGCCCGAGGGCGCCGGCGACTTCGGCGAGGCCATGCCAACCAGGCGCGACGTCGTCGCCCGCTACGAGCCGGGCGGCCCCGGCGCGCCCGTGACGATCGTGGCGGGGCCGCCGGGGCGCGACTCGCTTCGGTTCGTCATCAGCGACGGCCCGCAGGGCACGCGGGTCGCCAGCGCGCCGGTCGGGGGAACGGTCGAACTTGGCGCCGGCATGACCGTGCAGGTCGCCGCCTACAGCCAGCGCGCCCGGATGGAGGCGCGCCCGCGCATCATCCCGAAGCGCCAGCGCGACCGCGACGCCGGCGAGATGCTCTCGATGCTCGAGATCGAACTCGACGACGGCGATCACGTGCACCGCTACTGGCTGCCGTACAACCACTACATGTTCCCGACGACCGACTTCAACTACCCCGGACGATTCCTGTTCCGGCCGATGACGCTCAATCTGCACGACGGCCGGCGCGTCGAGGTCGCCTTCGGTCGCGAGCGGCGCGAGCTGCCCGCCCCGGTGGTGCTCGACGACTTCGTCCTCACGACGCGCATCGGCGGCTTCACCGGCGAGGTCTCGAGCATCCGCGACTGGACAAGCGAGATCCGCTTCCTGGTCGATGGCGAGTGGACGCCAACGATGGAAGTCAGCACCAACGACCCCGCGTCGATCCGCGGCCTCTCGTTCTTCCAGGCGTCGTGGGATCCCCCGCGACCGGCCACCGGCCCGGAAGACCCGGGCTCGGCCGGCCTCGCGTTCACCGGGCTCGGCGTGGGCAACCGCAACGGCGTGAACTCGATGCTCGCTGCATGCACGCTCGCCGTCACCGGGATGTTCTACGCCTTCTACGTGAAGCCGATCCTCAAGCGCCGTCGCGTGCGCCTCGTGCACGAACAGGTGGCGCGCGAACGCGCCGCCGAATCCGCGCCGTCGCCAGAGACCCCCGAAGCAGTTTCCGTGTGAGCACCGCCATGGACCAAACACCCATCGACACCACGACCGACACGGCGTCCGCCGAGCCCGTCCGCCGCCGCAACAACAAGCGGGCGTTCCTCGTGTGGGGCGTTGCGACCGTGCTCTTCGCTGCGTTGGCCGGATGGGTGACGGCGCGCATCGCGGGCGCGGGCGCAGGTCCACAGCCCTCGGCCTTTGCGCAGCAGGTCGACCTCACGCCGCTGAAGCACACCGCGGTCTACACGCAGGGGCGGCTGAAGTCGTTCCCGTCCTTCGCCGACTCGTTCATGCGCGCCGTCGTCGGTCCGCGCCAGTGGCGCGGGCAGACGCACGAGTTCACGTACTTCGACATGCTCTTCCGGCCGGAGGCGTACGCGCAGGCGAGCGTCATCTACGTCTCGAAGAAGCCGATGCGCGCGCAGATCGTCAGCCGCCTCGCCCAGCGACAGGACCTCGACCCCGCCTACCTCGACCGGTTCCTCGAGACCGGCATGATCGCGCCCGCGCTGCTCGAGCAGGATCCGGCCGTGCGCGAGCTGCTCATTCGCCTCCGCGCCGACGCCATCAAGACCGCCAAGCACGTCGACGCCGTGGAAACGGCGCTCGCGCTCCGCCAGCCGGTGCAGCTCTCGGCCAACCTGCGCCTGATCCCGCCGCCCGGCGGCGACTCGGACGACATGTGGCGATCGATCACCGACATCTGGACGCCGACCGGCGCGCCGTCTCCCGGCGTGCCCGGGCTCGACGCCGAGACGAACACCGCCCTCGCCGGCGCATGGAGGGACCTTGCCGTCGCCTGGCGCGCTGAGGACGCCGAGGGCGCCGGCGCCGCCCTCGCGACCTTTGCGGCGCTCGCGCCGACGGTGGCGCCGGAGGTCTACCCGGCGCGCGCCCGCCTGGGCTGGGAGACCCGCTACTACCAGCAGGGGCACATGACCTGGGTGTGGCTGGTCTACATGCTCGCGGTCGTGCTGCTGCTCCTCGCGGTCGTCTACCGCTGGCGCTTTGCGCAGTGGTCGGGCCTCACCGTCTACCTGATCGCCCTGGGGCTGCACACCTTCGCGGTGATGCTGCGCTGGTACGTCGCCGGCCGGTGGCCGAACTCGAACATGTTCGAGGCGGTGACGACGAGCGCCTGGTTTGGCGCGGTCGGCGCGCTGGTCTTCGAGGCGATCGTGCGCAAGACGCCGATGCGGAACCTCTTCATGCTCGGCGCCGCGGTGTCGTCGATGGCGGCGCTCATGGCGGCGCACTACATGCCCGTCAGCCTGAACCCCGGCGTCGGCAACATGATGCCGATCCTGCACGACGTCTGGCTCTACATCCATACAAACGTGATCATCTTCAGCTACGTGCTCATCGCGATGGCGGCGGTCTCGGCGATCCTCTATCTGCTCCATCGCGCGGCGGGCGGGCAGCCCGACTACGCGCGAGCCGGCGGGGCCGGCGCCATCATGGCGATGGGCGCCGCCAGCGCCGACGAACTCGCGCGGAAGCGCGTCGTCACGCCGGCGCAGGTGCTCGACGGCGTCACGATGGTGCTCATGGAGCTCTCGTTCGTGCTCCTCTGGGCTGGCATCGTGATGGGCGCGATCTGGGCGGACCACTCCTGGGGCCGCCCGTGGGGCTGGGACCCCAAGGAGGTCTTCGCCCTCAACACCTTCATCGTGTTCGTGCTGCTGGTGCACACACGCCTGAAGGTGCGTGACAAGGGGCTGTGGACCGCGATTCTCGCCGTCTTTGGGTGCGTCGCGATGCTCTTCAACTGGATCGTGATCAACTTCATCATCAGCGGTCTGCACAGTTACGCCTGAGCCGCGAGCGGACGCGCCGATATAGAGTTGTCCGACCGGTCCGGCGGATGCGCGACGGCGCGTCCGAGAACCTCGGCGCCGGACGACTCGACCCGGAGCCCGCCGTGGAGCGCCCAACGCCCGACAACCGACGCGCCAGCAGCACGTGGCGGCGTCGCCGTGCGCTTGGCGCGGCCGCGCTGCTCTGCCTGCTGCCGTCGGTTGCCGGGCAGGCGGCGCAGCCATCAGAGCAGCCCGAGGCGAACGGGCCGGAGGCGGTCCTCTTCGACGCCGGCGCCGAGGCCGAGGCTCGCACCCTCGCCGCCCGTGCGCTCGCCGAGCAGCAGCGCTTCGACTGGCTCGCCGCCTCCATCGAGGCGGCCAGCGATCCGATCGCCTCGCGCCTCGTCCTCGACGCCCTGCTCTCGCA
>JBICHM010000009.1:0-6607 GCA_043101835.1 Phycisphaerales bacterium
GACGCGACGATGAACCCGCGCTCGTCGGCGAGGCGCGTGATCAGCCCGGCGCCGTAGCCGTCGGGGAAGAGATTCTCATCGCCCCCGGCGCCGTGGAGGGTGATGACCAGCGGCGCACCGCCTTGGGCGGCGTCGTCCGGCGCGTAGATGCGCACCGGGATGTCCGTCTCGCCGAGGCGGATCGTGCGCCAGTAGTGCCCGGCCCGGTGCGCGTAGGGGCTTTGCCCCTGCTGGAGCAGTTCGATCTCGCCCGGCATGCTCGCGCCGATCGTCCCCAGCCCGGCGACGAGGGTCGTCGACTCGCCGACCGGCGGCGTGTCGGTGAGCAGATCGTTTCGGGATCGCGCGGCGGCGAGCGCCTGAGCGATCGCGGGTGTCCGGGCGATCGCGCCGAGCAGCCGCTCGTTGTGCTCACGCTGCGCATCGAGCGAGCCGCAGGCGCCGGCAAGGCGAGCCAGCAACATCGGCGGCGCCCCGTCGCGCTCGAGGGTCAGGTCGTAGTCCGCGCCGCCTTCGGGCAGGTCGCCGAGCGGCAGCGCGATGCGCGCCCCGCCGTCGTCGATCGTCACCGGCGCGCTGACGATCCGCTCGCCGGCGCGCGTGCGGAGGGTCACCGTGGCGGGCGCTGCCGCGTCGGCGCCGACGAGCGCGCGGAGCGTGATCGCCAGTTCGTCGTCGGCGCAGGGGTCGAGCACGCGCGAGCCGACATCGACGACAACGGACGCGAAGAGGCGGTCCTCGGGGTCGCCGCCGTTCAGATCTGCGCTCAGGTCGGCGAGCGCGAGGATGGCGCCGCGCGCATCGCCCCGGAAGAACAGCCCGGTCAGATCGTCGAACCGTTCGTTGATCGCGATCAGCGCATCACCCGCCACGGGGGTTCGCGCGAAGAGATGATCGAATCGGAGGTACGCGGCTGCGAGGTCCGCGCGCCGCAGCGCGATCGGGCCGGCCGCCTCACCGTCGGCGCCGAGGGCGGGGGACACCATCGCGACGGCGGCGCACGTCGTTAGCAGCATTCGGCGGAGGCGGGTGATCATGCGATCGTCTCCGGGCGTCGGATGAGCCTATCGGCGGCTTCGACGCCGGTCACGAGAATCGGACGCGCCCCGGCGCCGGGCGGAGGCGCCCGAGCTCGAAGCGAAGCGTGTCGTCAAGGGTTGGGCGGCGCCAGGAGAATCCGCTTTCGCGCAGCGCCCGCGGATCGGCGTCAAGGCTTTGCAGGAGCAGCGACTCGCCCCGCTCGCCCATCGTCCGCCGGATCAGCCCCGCCGGCATGCGCAGGAGACGCGGGCGCCGGAGCACGCGCGCGAGCGTGTCGGCGAACTCCGCCGCGCTGACGCTTCCCGGCGCAGTGACATGCACTGCGCCGCGGAGGTCGTCGCAGCCGAGCGCATGCGCTGTCGCGCCAACGGCGTCGTCGAGGCCGATCCAGCTCAATCGCTGCGCTCCGGAGCCCGGCGCGGCGCCCAGTCCGAGCCGGAACACCGGCAGCACGGCCCGCAGCATGCCCCCGAGCGGCGACAGGACGACGCCGTAGCGCAGGCACACGACGCGCGCGCCGGCGTCGGCGGCCGGCGTCGTCGCCTCCTCCCACCCCTGCGCGATGCGCGAGGGAAAGTCCTCGCCGAGCGCGCCGGATTCATCGACCGGCGTCGACGACGGCGCGAGGATGCCCACCCCCGAGGCGCACAGCACGACCGGCGGGCAGCGCCCCTCACGCACAAGCGACTCCAGCAGGCGGCGGGTCGCGCCCGCGCGGCTGTCATCGATCTCCCGGCGCGCCCGCGCCGTCCAGCGCTGCGCGATTGGCGATCCGGCCAGGTGCACGAGCGCATCGGCGCCGTCGAAAGCCGCGGAATCGGCCTCGCCGGTGTCCGGGTCCCACCGAAACTCCGGGAAGAGGGCGCCGGGCCTGGCCTCGCGCCGAACCAGCGTGCGCACCTCGTGCCCGCCGGTCGACAGGAATGCGCACAGCGCCGAGCCAATCATCCCGCTGGCGCCGGTGACGACGATGCGCTTCGGCGGGCCAGTCCACTGCGCGTGACGTTCGAGGTCAACGCGCGTGCGCTCGTGTCGCCAGGTGAAGAGGCGGTCGAGATCGCGCCGGATTTTCGCGCCAGCAAGCAGGCGCCCCAGCGCGCCGCCCGGCGGGGCGTACTCGATCGAATCGGTGAGCTCGCAGGCCCCGGCGCCGGCGTCCTCGAAGCGATGCTCGTGCCGCCACGCGCCGAAGGGGCCGCGCTCCTGCACATCGACGAATCGCCGCCCCGGTTCGCACTGCTCGTGGCGCGCGATCCAGGTGAGGCCGAGCGGACCCATGCGGAGGCGCATGCGCAGCATGGCGCCGTCCTCGAGGCGCTCGGGACGCTCGACGACCTCAATCCGCTGCCACGGCGGACCGAGACGCTCAAAGGCGCCGGGCCGGAAATGCCAGTCGGCGAGCAGTCGCGACGGGGCGTGGATGCGGCTTTGGGCGAGGAGTCGGGGCATGCCAGGCGGATTCGTCGCCTACCCGCTCGCGGAGTCGGCCAGGGCCGCACGAATCGAGGCGGCGCAGGCGTCCGCCACGCGCCCCAGCGCGCCCCGCGTGCCCACGAGACGCTGGTTCACTTCCAGTTCGACGCCGGCGTATCGCAGCGGACCGAATCGGCCTCGGAGGCTCGTGCACAGCCCGTCGGAGACTCCTTTGTACGGCCCGTTGAAGTGAACGACCCATTCCGGCTCAGTCGCCAGCAGTGCGCGCCGCCAGGTGATCGCGAACGCCTTCTCAGCCGGGCGCCCGGGGTCGAAGAGCAGGCCGATATCCATCGGGCGCGTCCTGCCGTCGAGCGTTGGCGTGAATGAGTGCACGCTGATGTGCAGGCACGCGCCGGCGCGCGCCGTCGCCTCGACGACCGCGCGCTCCACGGCGTCGCGGTGCGGACCGTGCCAGCGCCGAAGCAGCGCGTCGCGCTCCGCCGCGGGCAACGCCTTCGACCATTCGCTGAAGACGCGCGGGTGCGCGGGAGACCGGTTGCAGTCAACGACAAGGCGGCTGACGCGCGACACCAGCAGCGGCGCCGCGAGCTCCCCGGCCAGCGCGCACCCCACCTCCACCGATCCCGGGTCCCACCCGCGATGGCTCGCCAGCGCCGCGCGCGCCCCGCGGAAGGCGGCCCGAAGATCGCCCGGCACGCGATTCGTCGCGTGCTCGCAGGAGATCACAACGCCCGGATTGGTCGGGAACCGCGCCATCACACGTCGCCGGCCCGAAACGGGCGATCGTCGTGCAGGCAGTCGCACAGGTGGCGGTACACCGCGCGCATCCGGTCGCGAGACGGCGATTCCCCAAGTGCGCTCCGGAGGCGCGTGGAAAGCGTGCCCTCGTCGAGGATCACGGCCAGCGCCGCATTCCACGGCGACGCGTTGGGCGCCAGCTCGCTCGTGATGCGTCGCCACGCCTCCTGCGCGGTCATCGGTGCGCGGCCGAGGCCGAGCGCCTCGAGGTACGCGCCGTCGTCGATCGTCGCGCGCTCGCCGTCGCGGATGGTCCTGAGCAGCGTCGCGTGCAACGGCTCGGGCTCGAAGGCCTGCTGGCATGCGAGGTCGCTCCAGCGTTCCTCGCAGAGTGCGCGGACGAAGCGTGTAATCAGTTCGCACATGGCCAGGTCGGCGAGCGGTCGCTCCTGGATATCGAGGACGCGGATCTCGATGGCGCCGCGCATGAAGCGCGCGATGCACCCGCGCGCATTCAGCCATTCGTACTGCAGCAGCCCCTCCGGGTCGTGGGGCCTGATGTCGCGGTAGATTCCGGCCAGCAACCCGCTCTCGTAGGCGCCTCGCGTGAAGACGCGCTCCGGGATGACCATGCCCGCAACGCTTGGCACGGCGCGGCTGTTCGTGCGGTACACCTCGAGGCGCGTGTCGGCGAAGCCGGACAGCCGGCCGTCGCGCATCGGGCTGCTCGCGGCGAGGGCGGGCAGCAGCGGCAACGCGAGGCGGATCGCCGCGTGCAGGCGCCCGAACTCCGCGTCATCCGCGAAGGGAAGATTGATATGCGTGCTCTGCAGGTTCGCCCAGCCGTGGCCGGTGCAGCCGAAGATGCGGTCAAACGCCTCGTACACCGCGCCGTACTCGTGCGGCCAGATCACCATCTCGTGATGGGGGTCCATCCACGGGTGCATCGCGCCGGGCATGAGGCGGGCGCCGAGCGATGCGAGCATCTCGTCGGCTCGGCGCACGTGATCGTTGAAGACCGGCAGCGGCTCCGCGAGCGACGCCACCGGGGCGGGGGTTTTCATCTCGAGCACGTGCAGCGCGAGCTCGTTCGACCACGACACCACGCCGCCGGGACCGTCGGGCTCCGCGTCCCCCGGATGCGCCGACGAAGCGCCTTCGACCATCGCAAGCAGCCGGTCGCAGACCGGGCGCACATCGAGCGTCTCAGCGTCGACGATCATGTACTCGAGCTCGACGCCCACGCGTTCGAAGAGCCCGATGGGGTAGCGGTAATCGATCTGTGTCGGTTCCATGCTCACCACTACCGCCGGCGGGCGTCGAGACGCTCGAGGAACACGCGCATGATGCGCTCGTACAGCGCGTCCTTGAGCACGCGGTCTTCGACGCCGGAATCGACGCTCGGGTTGTCGTTCACCTCGATCACACACGGACGCCCACCGATGACTTTCAGATCGACGCCGTAGAGCCCATCGCCGATGAGATTCGCCGCCTTCACAGCGGTGCGCACCACGCGATGGGGCGCGTCCTGCACCGGCATCGTGTCGGCCGCGCCCTCCTTCACCGTGGCGCCGTCGTGCTGGTAGATCTGCCAGTGCTTCCGCGCCATGTAGTACTTGCACGCGTAGAGTGGCTCGCCGTTGAGCACGCCGATGCGCCAGTCAAAATCGGTCGGCACGAACTCCTGCGCGAGCAGCAGCTCGGAATCTTCGAACATCTTCGGCGCCGCGGCCTCGAACTCCTCGCGCGTGTCGAACTTCACCACGCCCACGGAGAACGCCGAGTCCGGCGCCTTCACCACGCACGGAAAGCCGATGCGCTCGGCGACCAGGTCTTTCGTGCTCTCGGCGACGATGACCGTCCGCGGCGTCGCGACACGATGGCGCTCGAGCAGCTCCGCCAGATACACCTTGTTCGTGCATCGCAGGATCGACTGCGGATCGTCGATCACCACCATGCCCTCGGCCGTCGCGCGACGCGCGAAGCGGAAGGTGTGGTGATTGACGCCCGTCGTCTCGCGGATGAACAGCGCGTCATACTCGGCGAGACGCCCGTAGTCCTCGCGCGTGATCAGATCAACGCCGAGCCCGAGTCGCTCGCCCGCGCGCACAAACCGCTGCAGCGCGCGCTCGTCCGACGGGGGAAGTCGCTCCTCCGGGTTCTGGAGGATCGCCAGGTCATAGCGCGTGGGCTTCGGCGCCTTGCGCGGGCGGTGCGGCTTCTCGAGGTATCGCCGCGCCTGCACAAGGGCGAACGCCCGGTGCGGCTCGGGGATCTCGCCCGCGCCCAGCAGTCGCACGCCGTCGAGGCGCCACTTGTCATCGCGCACGAACGTGGCGCGGAGCAGGGGCGCCGGGAACCGGTTGAAGAGCGCGAGCGCCAGGCGACGGTACCGCTGCGCGAGATTGCTTCCGAAGTAGATCGACAAGTCGAAGCTGTCGCTCTTCAATGGCGCCAGTGACTTCTGCATCACCTCGTCGAGTTCATCGCTCGAGACGCGGATCACGGGCTGCAGGCGGAGGTCCTGAATGGTCGCGATCGAGGGCAGCGGCCGGTGGCCCCGCGCCTCGGCCAGCAGCGACACATAGTGCCCCACCGTCTGGTAGCGGTACGAGCGGCACAGATTCAGCACGCGCGCCCGCGTCATCGTCGCGTACTGCCGCTCGGTCAGATACGCACGCGCCTCGACCAGCTCCACCCCGTCGAGGTGAATCGGCCAGCGCTTCGGGTTGTCGAGCACGAGGAGCACCTTCATGACGATGCGCCCGCTCCGTCACCGGTGATCTCCGCCGGCGGCTCGATCACGAGCAGGTTGGCGTCGTGCGTGAGGATGCCCAGCAGAATCGCGTTCACGATGCGCGACATCGGCATGTCGTAGAAGTGCGGCATCGCCGCGGGATTGTCCGCCAGAGGATCCGCCACCGTCACCTTCCGATTCTGCTTGTCGTACCCGCAGAGCACGACGAAGTGCCCGCTCGGTCGCCCGCGCACGTCGTCGTAGTCGTCGTCGGGTCCGAACTCGCGCGCACAACGATACAGGTAGGTCGCGCTGAGGCCGGTGAGAATCGGGCGCCCCGCGCTCAGGTGGCGGCGGAGCAGGCGGCTGGTCAGGTCCTCGAACGCCAGCCAGCCGCCGAGGCGCAGGAACTCGATATACGCATCAGTGGCGGGGCGCAGGCGCGCATCGTCCTTCTTCGCCTCGGCCTGCAGGCGGAGCTTGCGCGGCAGCAACTCCGGCTCCAGCTCGAACCAGGTGGGGTCGAACATGTGCAGGTTGTAGGTGTAGATCGTCGCGCTGTAGCCCCGGCGCAGGGCGTGCAGACCGAGCATGACGGCGAGCGTGCCGCCGGTCTCGATGGTGCGCGTCTCCTCGATCACCCGGTCGAGCGGG
>JBICHM010000010.1:0-19838 GCA_043101835.1 Phycisphaerales bacterium
CGACGCTCTTCCGATCTATCGCGAGCGCGCTGGAGCGTGCGCGCGAGGATCTCGTTGCCGGTGCGTCCGGTCGCAAACTCGCTGGTGAGGATGTCCTGCAGGCGGTTTGCCTTGGCGATGGCGTCGCGCACCCCCTGGGGCGCCTCCGATTCGCCGGGGCGGAGCACGTAGGCCATCTGCTGGGTGTCGGTGTTGAGGCCGAGGCTGGTGATGCCGAAGTCGATGTGCACGAGGTCGCCGGGATTGATGGTTTCGCCCTGGCCGGTGAACAGTTCGACGAAGTCGCTCGTGCGCTCGGGGCGCTGCACGGCGACGGAGGGGTGAAACCAGACGTCGTAGCCCAGGGCGCGGGCGCGTTCGCGGAGCCACCATTCGAGGTCTTTGGTGGTGGTGACGCCGGGGGTGACGGCCTGCTCGCTGAGCGCTTCGTGGATGATGGCGCGGGCGCTGCGGACGAGGCCGGTGTACGCGGCCACTTCGGGCGCGGTGCGCGTCTCAAGCCAGCGCATAGCGAGGGTCTCGGCGGAGACGATGCGCTCGGCGAATGCCGAGCCGATCGCGTCAACGAAGAGATCTCGCTCGGTGTCGACGAGGCCGTCGGCGTGCGCGAGGGTGCGCGAGGTGTTGACGCCGATGGACGCGGGATTGCGCTCGGCGATGATCTCGCGCAGTCGCGCCCACTGGTCGGGCTGCGACTCGGGCTCCCAGGCGCCTTCGAAGGCGTCGCCGACGGCGTAGCGCGCGACGGCGAGGCGCTCGACAGGTCCGTTCGGCTCGGCCTGGTGAAGCACGAGGATGGTGCGCCGGCGCGCCGAGAGCCAGGTCGCCGGGAGCATGGTGCGCACGACGGGGTCCTCGTTGTACTCGCGCGAGATGAGCACCCACATCTCGATGCCGGCGTCGGTCATCAGCGTTGGCAGCAGCGTGTCGAGTCGGTGTTCGAGCCATGCGTCGACGGCCTGCGCCTGGGTGCGCAGCGGCAGGGCCGGTGCGGGCTGTGCGTGTGCGGCGCACGCAGCGCCGGCGATGAGAATCGACGCAACGATCGGGCTGGCCTGCATGATGGATGCTCCAATCGGGCGAGCGGCGTACGCGGGAGCGCGCCGCCATCGCGACATCAAGGGTAAATACCTGTTTGGCGACGATGAGTGTGGGTTTGGGGGGATTATGCCGAGCGCGCGGGGCCAGAACAGCGTCCTGAGTGAGTGGACGCCGGCGCGCGATTCTGTGCGTGTGTTGCGCATGCAGGTCCGTTCTGGCTTATCGCGACGGTGTTCCTCCTAGGCCATTGACGGGGTTCGGGAGGCGTTTTAGGTTGCAGCGTACGGGGTTGAGAAAGGTGGGGGGGCCGCCGTCGCGGCGGACGCTCCCAGCAAGAGGCGGCTGGATGGTGCGATGGAATCGTTGCTGTGTCTCCGAGCGGGGTCTTCCCTGCCGCTGCATGGCTGCGCGTCGCGCGCCTGTGGATGAGACCGTCCGCGGACGGGGAGGCCAGACAATGACGATGCGCGTCGTGGGATTCACGCGTCTCGCCGGTGCGGCTGCGGCCGCCACGATGCTCGCCTGTTCGTCCGGCGCGATGGCGCAGGATGCGAGCGGTCAGCCCGACAGCGCGCAGCAAGCCGGCGCGCCGACGGTTCCTTTCTATACGATCGGCCGTTTCGCGGTCACCGGCCTCGAGGCCTGGGGCTCGAGCGTGGCGGACCTCGGCACGCTGCGCGTCCGGCTTGTGCGGACCGACAGCGGGTGGATCGCGGCTGAGCCGAATGACCAGGAGACGCCCGTTCGGACGCTCCGGCAGCTGCGCGCCGGCGGTCCGCTGCGTGTTGACGACACCGCGCTGGCGCAGATCGCGCAGGGTATTCCTGCGTGGATGCTCGAGGCGCTGGGCAAGGAATACAACGGGCAGCGCACGCCTGAATACAGCGTGGACGACGAGACGGGCGTCGCGACATTCGTGGTCGAGGCGCCTGCGCCGGCGCCGGGTGAGTCGGCGTTCGAGATCGGCTCGGTGCGCGGCGTTGGCCTGACCGATGACGGGCTGAGCGCCGAGGAGCTCGCGCAGGTCGAAGTTTCACTGACCCCGGTCGAGGGCGGATTCATCGACGAGCGCATCGGTCTCTCGTCCGAACGGCGCACGCTGGGCGACATCAGCGCGGGCGCCGAGCGCGTGACGCTCTACTCGTCAGCGCTGCAGTCGATCGCGGAAGCGGTTGTTCGCGCCTACAACGAGCGGGACCTCCGCGGCATCCGCGTCGATGTGACCCTGCCCGACCCGGCGACGGGCGAGATCGTGCTGCAGGTGACCGAGGGTCGCGTCGGCGATGTGCGGACGATCCAGCTCAGCGAGACCGACGAGACAACGACGAATGCGCCGACGCACGCGCGGATCCGGGAGTCGAGCCCGGTGCAGACGGGCGAACTGGTCGATATCCGCGCACTCGACAACTACGTCTTCCGCCTGAACCGGCGGCCGGGTCGGCGGGTCGACATCGCGCTTGCGCCCGGACCGGATCAGAACGAGCTGACGCTCGATTACCTTGTCGCCGAGGCGTCGCCGCTGACGCTGTACGTGCAGGCCTCGAACACGGGCACGGAAGAGACGACGGAGTGGCGCGAGCGGTTCGGCCTGAACCACTACAACCTGACGGGCGCAGACGACACGCTGCTGCTCGACTACGTGACGGGCGATTTCGACGCGGTGAACGCCCTGCTGGTCAGCTACGAGCGGCCGTTCAGCTTCCTCTCGGATTGGCGGTTCCGTGGCTACGCGACGTACACGGAGTACGACGCGTCGCAGGTCGGCTTCGTCGGGCAGGCGTTCGAGGGCGAGACGGTCGGCGGCGGCGCTGAGATCCTCTGGACCTTCCACCAGGATCGCGCCACGTTCCTCGACGGCGTGCTTGGCGCGCGATTCGAGAATGTGCAGGTTGACAACAATCTCGCCAACATCACGGCGGACAACGACTTCTTCCTCCCGTACATCGGTGTGAAGGGCGAGCGGCTCACCGAGCAGTCGCAGACCTTCGGCCTGGCGATGTTCGAGTCGAACCTGCCCGGCGTGGCGAACACGCAGACGGGCGTCGATCTCGACGGTCTCGGGCGCATCAACGCGAGCGACGACTGGATCGTCTTCCGCTACGAGCTCTCGCACTCGTTCTACCTCGAGCCGCTCGTGCAGAAGAACTGGGGCGGCGAGGGTTCGACGCTGGCGCACGAGGTGTTCCTCTCGGCGAAGGGCCAGGTCTCGTTCGACGATCGCCTGCCGCCGAACTACGCGCAGACGATCGGCGGTCTGTACACGGTGCGCGGCTATCCGGAAGCGTTCAGCTACGGCGATCGCGTCTACCAGGCGACGGCGGAGTACCGGTACCACTTCCCGCGTTCGCTGGATCCGGGCGAGCCGGTGCGGGGGCTGTTCCCTGATCAGCCGTTCCGTGCGCGGCCGCAGCAGTGGCTGAGCCGTCCGGACTGGGACCTGATCTTCCGCGCCTTCGTGGACGCGGGCATTGCGCAGAACATCGACAAGGAGCCGTTCGAGACGGACACCACGCTGGTGGGCGCGGGGGTGGGCGTCGAGCTGGCGATCAAGCGGAACATCAATGTGCGAGTGGACTGGGGCTTTGCGCTCCACGACGAGACGACCGCGGACGACGCGGTGACCGCCGGCTCGAGCCAGGTGCATCTCGTGTTCACGCTCGTGTTTTAGTGAGGGCCGCGGCGCGGTCGGCGCGTCGGGGCGGTGGAGAAAGAGACGACAGTCAGCGTTCCGGGGCCGGCGCAGGGGAGCGACGGCGCAACGGGAAGACGGGGAGACGGCCATGATCGATCGAGACAACTCCGTGCATCAGTGTTCGCCGGGGAATGATCGGGGCCTGTCGCGCGCCGAGCGTCGGCGTGCGCTGCGCGCGCTCAGGAAGCGTCGGCGCCTGGCGCGACCGGTGCGCTTCGGCCTGCTCGGCGCCGCGGCCTTCCTGGCCGCCGCCGGCGTCGCGCAGCCCGTCTACGCCCAGCGCGGCGTGTCCGGCATGAGCGGCGCCAACGTTGTGCACGGCGATGTCTCCTTCCGTCGCACGCGCGGCGGCATGACGATCACGGCCAGCGACGGCTCGATCATCGAGTTCGAGCGGTTCAACATCCCGAAGCGCGGCTTCGTTCGTTTCAACCAGCCCGGCGTCGACGCGACCGTCCTGAATCGCGTGGTCGGCCCCGGCGCCTCGCTGATCCAGGGCACGCTCGTGGCCAACGGCCAGGTGTTCCTCGTGAACCCGTCGGGCGTGACTTTCGGGCCCGGCGCGCGTGTGAACGTGGGCGCCCTCTACGCCGTGGGCGGGCAGTTGAGCAACGCGGACTTCCGGCGCGGCATCCGCAACTTCACCGATCTCTCCGGCTCGGTGGTCAACCAGGGCGTCATCAGCGCCGAGCGCGGCGTGCACATGGCGGGGTCGTCGATCCAGAACAGCGGATCCATCGTCGCCAGCCGTGGCGTGGTGACGTTGTCGGCCGGCGACAACGTGTTCCTTGCTGAGCAGGGCTCGAGCGTGATGGTGCGCATCGACGCGCCGGGCGCTGTTGGTGAGACGACTGTCCCGGCGCCCGAGGGCGGCGTCGGTGTCGAGAACTCGGGTTCGGTCGCGGGCGGCGCGGTGCTCTTCAGCACCGGCGACCTCCATTCGCTGGCGATCCGCAACGAGGGTCGCGTGACGGCGACCGGCGGGAGTGTGACGATCGACAGCGCCGGCGCCGCGCGGAACAGCGGCGTGATCGACGCCTCCGACACCAGCGCCGGCGGGACCGGCGGCGAGGTTCGCTTGCTCGGCGAGACCGTCGTGCAGAGCGGCGTAATCGATGCGTCGGGCGATCGGGCGGGCGGCACGGTGATGGTCGGCGGCAACTTCCGCGGCCAGGGCCCGGAGCGGAACGCCGAGACGACGGTGATCACCGGCGACAGCGTGATCCGCGCCGACGCGGTGACCAGCGGCGACGGCGGTCGCATCGCGATCTGGGGCACGGACGGCGCGTATGTCGGCGGCGAGCTCTCGACGCGCCAGGGCGAGTTCGGTGGGACGGGCGGATTCGTCGAGACCTCGTCGGATGCGCTCCTGCTGAGCGCGCGTGTCGACACGGGTGTGGGCGGGTCGTTCCTTGTCGATCCGGTGGATCTGACGATCGGCGGCGGCCCCGAGGCGGATCCGCTGCCGGACTCCGGCGACTTCAACTTTGACGACGCCGAGTCGAGTATTTCCGCGAACACGGTCGAGGCGGTGCTTGAGAGCGGCGGCTCACTGATTCTCGAAGCCCAGAACAACATCGTCGTTACGAACAACATCAACAGCGCCGGCGGCGATGCCGATGGCGACCTGACGCTGCGCGCGGGCAAGGGCATCGCGATCAGCAACAACGTCTCGATCACGACCGACGCCAACATCACGCTGCAGGCCAACTACTACGAGGACGGGCCTTCGGCGACGAACGAGATCATCGCCGCCGGGCGCACCGCGGGCGACGCGGTGATCACCCTGGGCAGCCAGGTGGACATTACGGCCGGCGGCACGCTGTCGATCGAGGTGCGTCCGACAGCGACGCCGCTCGCGGCCAACGGCGATCCGGTTGGTGTGTCGTTCGCCGTTGGCGACATCACGCTGGGGTCGGCGGCGAACAACGCGAACCGCGTGGACCTCGTCGGCGCGGATGTGAATGTGGTCGTTCCCAACGGGCTGATCACCAACGCGGACGTGACCGGGACGACGAGCATCCTGCTGCACGCCGGCGCGGACGGGACCGGCACGCACGACTTTGCGCCGGCTGCGGATCGCGTGACGCTCGACGGCGCCGCGATCACCCTGCGCGCGGGCGATGGCTCCGGCGCCGAGGTGGTCGATCTCTCGGTGAACGACCCGGACATCGTCAACGCGACGTCGCTGCTCATCCGGCAGGACGGCGCGGTGACGAGTGCGCAACTGCTCGACGGCGCGCGGATCGGGCCCGGGCTCGCGGGCTTCGACTACACGCTGCAGTCGGACAACGGCGCGATCACGCTTGGGGACCGTACACGCCTCGCCAACGCCGACCTCACGTTGAACGCGAAGGACGGCGTGACGCTCGGCGCCAACGCCGGCAGCTCGGGCCTCAACAGCCTCACCATCGACGGCGACACCGACGTCGACGGGACGGGCAATGTCGCGATCGACAGCGCGGTGTCGTTGACCGAAGGTCTGCAGAGCAGCGGCGTCGATTTCGGCACCACCGGGGCGATCACGGCGACCAGCGGCAACGTTGACATCGAGCACACAGGCGACGTCACGATCGGTGCGACGGTGGGCCTGACCGACGGCTCTTTCGAGAGCACCGGCGCCGCGTTCACCGGCGGCGGCATCGATTCGACGAACAATCTGATCAACATCACGCACACCGGGCAGGTGGACGTGACGGGCACGATGTCGGGCCAGGCCGTCGAGCTGCGTTCGACGGGCGCCGGCGTCGACATCGGGGCGAACCTCAGCAGCCCCAACGCCGTGTCGGTTCGCGCCGATGGCGGCATCACCTTCTCCGCGGCGACGATCCTGGCTTCGCCGGTGATCGAACTGGTGGCGACGGGCGCCGCGTCGGTGGTCGATTTCTCCGTCAATGCGCCCACGGTGCGCGGCGTCGGGCTGAATGCCCCGACGGAGTTCCTGCAGGGGCAGGGCCCGGATATGACGCAGGCCGACCTGCTTGCGGCGGGGAACTTCGACCAGGGCCTTCCCTCGTCGTACACGCTCGAGAGCGCCGGCTCCATCGAGATCAGCGACGCGACGTTGTTCAACAACACCACGCTGTTCCTGATCGCCGATGGCGATGTGACGCTGGGCGGCGGCGACTACACGCTGAACGGTCTGAACATCCAGGCCGATCGTGACGGCGACGACACCGGCAGCGTGCTCATCACGGAAAACGTGACTGTCGCGGGCGGCCAGATCACGTCGTCCGGCGTGAACTTCACCAGCACGACGGCGACCAAGTCGCTGATTTCGGACCTGCTGACGCTCAACCACACGGGCGATGTGGCGATCGCGAGCGGGTCGCGCGTGACGCTCGGGGCGTCCACGGTCGGTGGCAACCTGACGCTGAGCGTCGACAACCAGGACCTGCTCTCGACGACGGCGATCGATCAGCTCGGCGGGACAGCGCTGTCGGTCGGTGGGTTCGCCGACCTGACGGCGACGGGCCTCGTGACGGCGATCAATCTCGACAGCGCCGATGTCACCGGTCAGGTGCGGCTCTCGACCCCGGGCGACGCGACGGTGATCAGCCCCGGCGCGCTCACCCTCGGCGCCTCGAACGTCGGCGGCGGGCTGACGGCGACGGCGCAGGACGGCGATCTGACCCTCGCGGACGCGGTCGGCGTGACCGGCGCGGCCTCGCTGACGGCGAGCGGCACGGATCGCGACCTCGTCGGCGGCGTGAACCTGCTGCAGACGTCGACGGATGTCACCCTCAGCGCGACGCAGGACATCACGATCTCGCGGGATGTCGGCGGCGCGGTGACGCTCAGCGCGGGACGCAACGCAAACGTCACGCTCACGAGCACCGACGCGGTGACGCTCGGCGCTTCGACCGTCGGCGGCAACCTCACGCTGACCGGCTCGGGCCCGGTCTCGTCGGCGAACACGGTTGATATCACCGGCGACGCGTCGCTCACGGTCAACACCGGCGCGGTCCTGCCGTTCGCGATCGACTTCGCTGATCTCAATGTCGGGCAGACGCTTTCGCTGAACACCGATGGTGTGGCGCAGGTCGAGTCCACCGCCGGCGGACTCACCCTCGGCGCGTCGAACGTCGGCGTTGCGCTGCGCCTTGTCGCGAACGGTGCGATCGGCGGCAGCGGCGCGCTGGTGGAGGTTGGGAAGGGCGCGCTGGTCATTCCCGGCGCGGTGACCGTGCTTGAGGCCAATTCGATCAATCTGGCCGGGCTCGACAGCGTCGTGCCGATCGCGCTGACGACGACGGGCGATGCGACCCTCACCAACGCTGGTGCAATCGTCTTCAACGGCGCGACGGTTGGCGGGGCGCTCGACGCGACCGCGACCGCGGGCTCGATCACCGATGACGGCGGCATCGTCGTCACCGGCGACGCGACATTCACCGCGACTGGCGTGGGCGGCGCGATCACCCTCGATTCGACGACCGTGAACGGCGCGACCTCGCTCGCGGCGACGGGCGCGGTGTCGTACACCTCGCCGAACCCGGTTCGTATCCTGGCGTTCAGCGCCGGGGCCGATTCGGTCATCGAGGCGTCCGACATAGACTTCACGGGCGCGGCCGACAGCGTCGGCGCGAGCGCGGCGGGCGTCGACCTGGCGCTGCGTCCGAGCCTGGCGACGCTGAGCGTCGGCATCGGCGACGACTTCAGTGCGGATCTGCAGAACTTCACGCTCTCGGGCGCTGATCTCACGAAGCTTGCGGACGGGTTCAACTCGATCACGATCGGTCGGACGGACGCGTTCACGAGTTCGCTGATCCTTGGCAACGACGTGGTGTTCCGCGACGCCGCGATCATCCGTCGGCCGACAGATGCGCTGCAGACGACGACTGTGAACGCGGGCATCACCGGCGTCGGCGACGCATCGATCTCGCTGTTCGGCGCCGCCGCGGGCGTGACGAACCTGACCGGCGAGATCACGACCGAGGGCGGCGCGATCTCGATCACCGGGGAGACGACGCTTGCCGGCACGTCGGCGCTGCGGACGACCAACGGCGGCGCGGCGGGCGGTGACATTTCGACCGGCGTGATCGCGACTGTCGCGCCGGGTTCGAACGCCCTGACGATCGACGCCGGCGACGCCGGCACTGTGACCACTGGCGACATCGGCGCGGGTGGACCGCTCGCCTCGTTCACGCTCGGTGGTGCGACGACCGCGACTCTGGGCGTTGTCAACGCGGCCGGCGCCATCGCCTTCACGGCGGACTCGCTGAACGCCGGGGCGATCACGAGCAACGGCAACCAGGCGATTACGTTCACGACCGACGCGCTCACACTGACCGGGCCGGTCGGCACGCAGGGCGACCTTGTCGTGCAGACGCGGACCGCGGCGCGTGACATCGGCGTCGGCGTCGCGGTGGGGGGGCTCGATCTCACCGGCGCCACGTTCACCAACCTCTTCGTCGGCGCCGACCGCAACACGGTGACGATCGGTCGGGCGAATGGCGCCGGCGACATCACGATCGGCGCGGGCGGCCTGACGCTCGGCGACACGCTCCTCGTTCGCAGCCCGAGCGGCGAGATCCTTGTCGATGGCGAGTTGGCGACGACGGGCGCAGCGTCGCTGACGCTCGCCGCGCAGACGATCCGTCTGCGCGATTCGGTCTATACCGACACGGGCGACCTCACCGCGAACGGCGCGATCAGCGTCGAGGCGCCGGTCGACTTCGGCTCGCTCTTCGGTGGCGGGGCGATCGTCACCGTCGGCCCGATCGACGCCACGGCGGAGCAGAACTTCGCCATCGGCGGGAACGGCGACACGACCCTCGTGCTGACCGGCGACATTGGGTCATCCGGCGCGCTCGGGTTCCTCGATGTGTTCGCCGACAGCGGGCTGCGCATCGGCGCCCCGAGCGTGTCGATCACGAGCAACGGCATGTTTGCGGCGGCGGCGATCGACTCGGTCGCCGGGCAGACCAACGCCCTCACGCTGACGATGGTCGGCGGCGGGAGCGCGACGCTCGAGGGCGTGATCGGCGGTTCTGTGCTTGCCGATCCGGCGACGCTCTCGTCCTTCACGATCAACGGCGACTCGACCCTGAGCGGCGGGCTGGTGCGCACCACTGGCGCGCAGGCGTACACGGGGGATCTGACGCTCGGCGGCAACACGCTCTTCGAGGGCGCAACGGCCCGATTCGAGAACGGGATGAGCGCGGGCGGGTTCGATGTGGATGTCGACGGCGCGGCGACGCTCGCCGGCGGGACGTTCACCGCGCAGTCGCTCGATCTGCTCGGCGCGACGCGCGTCGAGGGGGCGTCGACCATTACCGGCGGCACGGTGCGCTTCGCGTCGACACTGGACGGCGTCACGGCGAACAGCGGGGCGCTGACGCTCGATTCGACGGCTCGGTTCGAGGGGCGCGTGGGCGACACCGCGCGCGTCGGTTCACTGACCGCCGGCGACGCGACCGTCGCGACGGACGTCGTGGACGTTGCCGATCTCGACTTCAATGGCACGATGACGATCGATGCGCCAGCGCTTGCCGTGCGCGGCACGACGGCCATGTTCGACGTGGTCGAGACGACGGGCGGCTCGGCGCTGACGGTCGAGTCGGGCAGCGCGACGTTCAGCGACACGGTCGGTGCGGCGAACGCGCTGGCGTCGCTGACCGTGGACGGCGACGCGTCGTTGGGCGCGGGGCAGATCCGCACTTCGGGCGCGCAGAGCTACGCCGGGGCGGTGACGCTGACGGCGAACACCGAACTGATCTCGACGGGCGGCGGCGCCATCGACTTTGATTCAACGGTCAACGGCGCTCGCACGCTGACGCTTTCGACGACGGGCCTCTCGACGCTCGGCGGGAATGTGGGTCAGACAACGGCGCTGCTGGGCGTCAACACCTCGGGTGCGTTGCGCATCGAGGGCGCCCAGAACGCGGTGGGCGCAGCGGACTTCGGCGGCGCCGTGACGATCGCGAACAGCGCGGTGACGATCACCGGCTCGACCGTTCGATTCGGCGGTCCTGTGGCGAGCGTCAACGGGCAGAACAACAGCCTGGCGGTGACGGCTTCCGGCACGACACGCTTTGACAGCACGGTCGGCGCTGGAGTCGGTGAACTGGGCACACTTCTGCTCAACGGCGGCGGCGTCACGGTGCTCAACACCGGGGCGATCGACGCGATGGTGGTGGACTTCGACGACGCCGTCCAGGTGGACGCGACGAGCATCACCATCGACGCGAATGACATTCGATTCGACAACTCGCTGGCGAGCGTGGTTGGGGAATCGAACTCGATCACGCTCAACGCCGGGACCACGCGATTCGGCGGCGCCGTGAGCGGCCTTTCGAATCTGACCACAGACGCACCGGGCACGACCACGATCGCCACCTCGTCGATCAGCGCGAGCCAGGTGAACTTCGGCGACGATGTGACGCTCGCGGCGTCGAACATCACGGTCGGCGGCAGCGCCGTTCGGTTCGTCGGCGGGGTGACCTCGCAGTCGGCGGGCTCGAGCAGCCTGACGGTGAATGCGAACACGACGTTCTTCGGCGACACGGTCGGCGTCGGCGGGCGCCTGAACAACCTCGTGACGAACGCGGCCGGAACCACGACGATCAACGGCAGCCAGGTGGCGGCAAACACGATCGCGTTCAATGACGCGGTGACCGTCAACGGCGCTTCGCTGCTGCTCGACGCCGCGACCATCACGTTGAATGGAATGGACGCCGGGACAGGCGTGTCGCCGAGCGTGGCGATCAACTCGAATGCGCTGACGATCAACGGCGCGGTGGGCGCGACGAAGGAGCTGGGCTCGCTGACGACCGACGCGGCGGGCACGACGACGATCAACGGCTCGGTCGCGACGTCCGGCGCGCAGGTCTACAACGACGCCGTGACGCTTGCGGGCGCCGTGTCGGGCAGCAGCGTGGACTTCGCGCAGGATCTGGCGGTCGGCGCGGGGGCGTCAGTCGACGCTGCGGACGGCGCACGCTTCCTCGCGAACGTCGGCGGGGCAGGCGACCTGACGGTCTCTGCGACGACGGTTGAGTTTGCAAGGGCGATTGGAGCGCTGGATGTGCTCGGGTCGCTCAGTGTGACCGGCGACACGACGCTTGCAGAGGGCTCGGTGACGACCACCGGCGCCCAGACCTTCAACGGGACGCTGCGCCTGTCGAGCGACACGACTTTCAACGGCGAGGATGTGTCGATCATCGGCACGCTGCGGTCGAGCGATCCGGCGGTCGAGCGTGTCGTGCTCATCAACGACGCCGGGGAGACGCTGCTCTCGGGCGACTTCGACGATCTTGTCGAGCTGCGGACTGACGGCGCGGGACGCACGAGCCTGGCGGGCGATTTCGAGGCGAGCGATTTCCTCTTTGCCGACGATGTCGTGCTGGTCGGGGACACGACGATCAACGCGACCGGCGATTCCGGCATCGTCTTCCTCGGCCGCATCGACAGCGACAGCGCCCTCACGCCTCGGACGTTGACGCTGGACATCGATCGCAATGTGATCGCGGACATCGAGGCGGGGCTCGCGCCTGGTGAGTCACTCGAGGACGCGATTCGCGAGCGCCTGCTCGTCGAGCAGCGTCCGCTGCCCACGATTTCGTTCGGCGATGACATTGGCGCCACGCACCGGCTGGCGGAGCTGCTGCTGAACACCGGCGGCACACGTGTTGATCCGGCGGTCTACGCGACGATCGTCGGCGTCAGTCGACTTGATGACGGTCGCGTCTCGGTGACGTCGCCGATTGATCTGACGATCAACACCGGCCGCTTCGAGATGGGCCGGAATGAGAAGTTCACCGTGCTGGGCAATCTGACGCTCAACGCGGGCGCCGAAGCGCGGCTTGGCGACCTCACGGTCGCCGACACGCTGCGAGTGAATGTTGACGCCGGCGGACAGATCGTGCTGCTGGTTCGTGAAATCGGATCGCTGCTCGCGCCGGCCGAGGACGCTGAGGATGTGCTTGGTCTCGTCGACGGCGCCGAGACGCTTGACCGCGTGGACATTGTCGCGGGCGGTCAGGTGCTCTTCAACGCGGATCCCGTGCTCGACATGAACGGCGTCATGCTCGATGACGAGACACTGGCGGTCATCTCGGGCAGCGGCTCGTCGAGCGGGAACGTACTCAACGACGATGTCGTGCTCTTCCGCCTCTTCCCGCGTCTTCCGATCGCGCTCGAGGACCTGGTTCTCCGGCTCGAGGACGGCGAGGTGTTCGGTCAGGACGCGCAGCCGCTGCTGTTCGGGCAGGCGGTCATCGACGTCGTCCTCGACTTCACGAGCGACGGCCTGACGCTGGCCGACACGAGCGGCCTCGAGGGCGTCACAGGTCTCTTTGCGGAGACCGCGGCGGGCGTGATCCAGGACCAGGTGCTGCTGAGCCAGAGCGTTCGCGACCGCCTCGAGCGCGTCGGTCTGAGCGCTCGCGACCCGCTCATGAGTGAGCTGGCGCAGGCGCTCGGCGGTCGCGCGGTGTACAACGACTACAGCAGCGAGGCGAGCGCTTCGGATTCGATCGGTCAGTACGCCGGCGAGATCGTGGTGAACCGCCTGCCGCGCGGCGCAGCGGAGCAGCTCGTGGCCCAGTTCGACGCCCTTGTCGGCGCGGACGACGAGCGACTCAACGCGTTCAAGGCGGCGCTGGCGGATGCGTACATCACCTACTACGACGAGGCGCCGGATGAGATGCTCGACGATCCGCGCCTGCTCGCGGCCGGGTTCGCGACGCGCGTCAGCACGACGCAGCCGGGGTCCGAGGTGGACCAGGGCCTGCTCGGCGTCGCCGAGCTGCTGCGGCGCATCGAGGACATCGGCGTGACGCGCTTCGAGTACGAGCGCGCGCTCCAGGCCGTTCTGACGACCTTCACCCCCGACCCCGACATGACGCTCGAGGAGTTCCGCGTGGTCGTGGAGTGGTACAAGACCCGCCTCGTCGGCGCGCCCACCGCGGCGCGGACGCCGGCGAGCACGCAGACGCCTGACGGCGCGGAGGCCTCTTCGTGAGTGATCTGGATCTCGAAAGGCTGCTCGAACCTGTTGACGAAGAGCGGCCTGCCGGCGCTGATCTGTCTTACGACGACCGCTTCTTCGCGGTCGAGACGGCGTCGCGTCCCAAGGAGCCGACCTACCTCGGCGAGCGGGAGATCCCGGGCGACCCGCCGGACTACCAGACCGTCCTCGAGGACGCGGTGGGGCTGTTCTCCGAGACGCGCGACCTTCGCCTTGCGGTGATGATCACGACGGCGCTGCTCGCGGAGCAGGGGTTTGACGCGTTCGCCGACGGGTTGGCGCTGTGCCGGGGGCTTCTCGAGAAGTTCTGGGACTCGATGTACCCGGAGCTGGACCCGGAGGACCCCGATCCGATCGAGCGGTCGAATGCGCTGGCGAATCTGAACTCGAAGAGCGCTGCGGGCGCGGCGCGACTCGTGCGCGAGGCGCCGATCACCGGGCGCGGGCAGTCGGGCCCGTTCACGCTGCGCGACCACGAGATTCTGACGGGCAAGATCGAAGCGCCGGAGCTCGAGGAAGGGGAAGAGCTCCCGACGCTCGCCGACTTCACGAGCGCCGCCGACGAGATGCCGCGTGATGAGCTCGACGCGCTGAAAGCGGCGCTCGAGCGGTGCATCGACGAGACCAAGGAGATCGAGAAGGCCTATGAGGCGGCGTCGCGCAGCTACCAGACGATGGAGCCGCTCCGTGACGACCTCGAGGGCTGCCTGCGCTGCGTCGAGGAGGCGCTCGAGCGCCGTGGCGACGCTGACGGTGAGGGCGACGGCGGCTTCGGCGAGGGCGAAGGCGGCGGCGGGGGGGGCGGCGGCGGCGCGGTGGCGCTGCCGGGCTCGATCAACTCCCGCGAGCAGGCCGCCAAGGCGATCGATCTTGCTATCAGGTATTTCGAGCGCGCAGAGCCGAGCCATCCGGCGCCGTTGCTCCTGAAGCGCGCACAAGTCTTGATAAACAAGCCGTTCCTCGATCTAATCGACGAGTTGTTCAAGCTGGACGACATCCCCGCGAGCATCCGGCGGTCCCTCGGGATTCCGGAGCCCGAAGACGAGGACTGATCGCGCCGGCGAGGACGACGAGGGTGAGACGACAGAGGGTGAAGAAAGCAGCAGCAGATCCGAGTTCGACGCGCGCGGCTGTGTGAGCGGCGCCCCGTCGCAGCGATACGACCTGCGGAGGACCCGAAATGGCCAAGGAATCAAGCCAGAAGTTCATCGGGCGCAACCGAGCGCCGCGCGTGCACATCACCTACGACCTCGAGACGGCCGGGATGCCGAAGGTCGAGCTTCCGATGGTGATGGGCGTGATGGCGGATCTTTCGGGCAAGCCGGCGGAGCCGCTGGCCCCGGTCTCGGAGCGCAAGTTCCTCGAGGTTGACGTCGACAACTTCGACGACCGCATGAAGGGCATGAAGCCGCGAGTGGCGTTCCAGGTGGACAACGCGCTCACCGACGACGGCGGCAAGATGAACGTCGAGCTGACCTTCGAGAGCATGGACGACTTTTCCCCGGCGGCGATCGCGCGGAAGACCGAGGGGCTGCGCCAGATGCTGGAGGCGCGCGAGCAGCTCGACAACCTGCGCACGTGGATGGACGGCAAGGACAAGGCCGAGCAGAAGCTCAGCGAGATCCTGAATGACCCCGCGCTGCTTTCGGCGCTGGCGGCCACGAAGAACCCCGAGGCGTCGAAGGACGAGGAGTAAGCCATGGCCGAGGCCCAGCAGCAGTCACAGCAAGCGGCGGAAGTCACCGAAGAGACCAAAGAGCAGGCCAGCGCGCTGACGGCGCTCCTTCAGAAGGAGATGCGTCAGCCCGAGGATCGCGTGAAGACCGCGGTCGAGACGCTCGCCAACCAGTGCCTCGCGAACGCGAAGCTGGTGAGCGGCGACGTGCTCGAGACGATCAACGCGATGATCGCCGGCATCGACAAGAAGCTCTCGGCGCAGGTCAACAAGATCATGCACCACCCCGACTTCCAGAAACTGGAAGGCGCGTGGCGCGGCCTGCACTATCTCGTCAACAACACCGAGAGCGGGCCGGACATGAAGCTCCGCGTCCTGAACTGCTCGAAGGACGAGATGCGCAAGAGCCTGAAGAAGTACAAGGGCACCGCCTGGGATCAGAGCCCGCTCTTCAAGGCGATCTATGAGTCGGAGTACGGCACGCCGGGCGGCCAGCCCTTCGGCGCGCTCATCGCCGACTACGAGTTCGACCACACGGCGCCCGACATGGAGGTGCTCGAGGGGATGGCGCAGGTCGCCGCGGCGGCGCACGCGCCGCTCATGACGGCCCCGAGCCCGAACCTCTTCAATATGGAGTCGTGGCAGGACCTCTCCAAGCCGCGCGACCTGTCGAAGATCTTCCAGACAGCGGACTACGCGCGCTGGCGTTCGTTCCGGCAGAGCGACGACGCCCGCTACGTCGGGCTGTGCATGCCCCGATTCCTCGGTCGCATGCCCTACGGCGAGAAGACGAACCCGGTCGAGGAGTTCGCCTTCGAGGAGGACACCGAGGGCGCCGAGCACGGCAACTACCTCTGGTGCAACGCGGCCTACGCGATGGCGCGCAACATCAACCGCGCGTTCAAGACGTACGGCTGGTGCGCGTCGATCCGCGGGACCGAGTCGGGCGGCATGGTCGAGAACCTGCCGACGCACACGTTCCCGACCGACGACGGCGGCGTCGACATGAAGTGCCCGACCGAGATCGCCATCACCGATCGTCGCGAGAAGGAGCTCTCCGACAACGGCATGCTGGCGCTGTGCCACTACAAGAACACCGACTACGCGGTGTTCTTCGGCGGGCAGTCGGCGCACTCGCCCCAGAAGTTCCACGACCCGGACGATCAGGCCAACGCGAACCTCTCGGCGCGTCTGCCGTACATGTTCGCCTGCTGCCGGTTCGCCCACTACCTCAAGTGCATGGTCCGCGACAAGATCGGCTCGCTGAAGTCGCGTCAGGACATGTCGACCATGCTCAACGACTGGATCATGAACTACGTCGAGTCCGACGAGACGGCCAACGAGCGCCGCAAGGCCGAGCGTCCGCTCGCCGCGGCGAAGGTCGTCGTGGAGGACATCGAGGGCGACCCCGGCAACTACCGGGCGAAGTTTCTGCTCCGTCCGCACTTCCAGCTGGAAGGCATGACGGTCTCGATGAGCCTCGTTTCGAAGATGCCCGGCGCGGGCGGTTGAGTTCACGCAGCAGTCACACACTGTCACACAGCAAGCAGCGCGGCGTGTGAGAGACGCGCCCGCAAGGAGAGCATCCGATGGCGAACATGTTCGTAAAGATCGACGGGATCAAGGGATCCTCCCAGGACAAGAACCACAAGGACTGGATCGAGGTCCAGAGCATGAACGGCGCCATGACGCTGCCGTTCACCGGCGGGCGGAGCGGCACCGGCCATGCGGCCAGCGGCACGGCGAGCCTCAGCGACGTCGGCTTCAACAAGCAGTTCGACGCCTCGTCGGTGAAGCTCATGGAGTTCTGCCTGAACGCGACGTCGATCAAGACGATCGAGATCCACGTCTGCCGGCGGGTCAACAAGGAGCTGAAGACCTACTGGGAGGCCAAGATCGAGAACGGCGTCGTGTCGAGCGTCAGCCAGGGATTCAATGAGGACATGGAGCCGACCGAGACCTTCTCGCTCAACGGCGCCAAGTGGACCTGGCAGTACAACGTGATGGACAAGGAAGGCAAGGTCTCGGACAAGCCCAAGACCACCTGGGACAGCGTCGCGCAGGCGGAGTGACCGCCGGCCGTCGTCGTTCGTCAATCGACTGTGCGCATCCCGCCCCGCGCAGACGCGGGGCGGGGTGCGCCCTTTGCTGCACCGTCTCCATTGATCGCATCGGGAGCCATCCATGTCCGCCCAGCAACTGCTCGCCGACGGGAAGGTCGCCGAAGCGCTCGCCGAGGTGCAGCAGACCTTGCGCGCCAAGCCCGCCGACGGCGCGGCTCGCGCGTTCTATGCCCAGCTCCTCATGGTGCAGGGCGAGTGGGAGAAGGCCGCCAAGCAGGTGGACTCTCTCGCGCAGATCGATCCGAAGCTCACCGTCGAGGCGCAGATCGCGCGCCAGTGCCTGATCTGCGAGACGCAGCGTTCGCGCGTCTTCGAGAAAGGGATCGATCCGACGATCATGGGCGAGCCGTCCGACTGGATCGGCTCGCTGGTCGCCGCGAACAAGGCGTTCGTGGCGGGGCGCCACGAGAAGGCGGCCGAACTCCGCGACGCGGCGTTCGAGCAGGCGCCGGCGACGAGCGGGCGCGCCGGCGGCGAGTCGTTCTCCTGGCTGGCCGACGCCGATGAGCGGCTCGGCCCGGTGCTCGAGGCGTTCCTGCAGGGGTCGTACTACTGGATCCCGATGCATCGCGTCTCGCGCGTCGAGGTGACGAAGCCCAAGTATCTCCAGGACGTCGTCTGGGCTGCCGTGCAGATCACAACGACCGCCGGCGGGACCGTCGCCGGCCTGATGCCCGTCCGGTATCCCGGGCCGCCCGGACCTGATGATGCGCATCGATTGGCGCGAGCGACCTCATTCGAGACGGTCGGCGCGGCCGGCGACGAGGGCGGCGTGCGGATCGGCCACGGCCAGCGCGCGTGGATCACCGACAACGCCGATCTGCCGATGCTCGAGGCCGGCGTCATCGAGTTCGACCACGCCGAAGCGGAGGCGTGATCGTGAGTTCGCGGCGGGACGGCGCCGATCTCTATTTTCCCTCGCTGCTCGATCGGCTGCGCGAGGACGACGGACGCACCGCCGACTGGCCGCAGTTCAAGGCCCTTGTGCTGCGCGACCTCGCCGCGTTGCTGAATGCGCGCTGCCCGCTTGACGACCTCGACGAGGACGACAGCACACTCGAGTCGGTCCGAACGTCCGTCGTGAACTTCGGCCTGCCCGACACGACCGGCCGAACGCTGACGCCCCAGCAGGTGCAGCGGTTCGCGAAGGCGATCGAGCGGGCAATCCGGCGGTACGAACCCCGGCTCGAACTCGACCGGCGCAACGCGGTGCGGATTGTGCCCTCAACCGAGAAGCGCGACGAGGGGACGCTGAAGCTCGAGATCCGCGGCGAGTTGAAGTCCGAGCCGGCGCCGGAGTGGCTCTGCATCGCCACCGAACTCAACATCGAGACCGGCGACTGCATCGTGACCGAAGCGAAGGGGGCGCCCGATGAATAAGCGCCTCCTCGACTACTACGAGCGCGAGCTGCGGTTTCTGCGCGAGCGCGGGCGCGAGTTTGCGGCGGATCATCCGGCCATCGCCGATCGTCTCGGCCTTGCCGACGACGAGATCGCCGACCCGTACGTCCGGCACCTCATGCAGGCGTTCGCGTTCCTGAGCGGGCGCGTCGCGATGCGGTTCGACGACGAGTTCCCGACGCTGTCGCAGGGATTGCTCGAGGTGGTCGATCCGGGGCGGATCGCGCCGCTGCCGTCGACGGCGATGCTCGAGATCGAGCCCGACTACGACTCGGTCGAGGAGCCGGTGCTGGTGCCGCGCGGCACACCGTTCCAGGCGAGGCTGTCGGGCGAGTCCATCGAGGTGCGGTACACCACCTCGCGCGACGTCACGCTGCTGCCGATCCGCGTGGCCGAGGCGCGGTACATCGGTCGCGACCTGCCGGGGGCGGGGCTGCCGGTTCCGGATGGCGCGAAGGCGGCGATCACGCTGCGATTCCAGACGCACGGCGGACGGTCGATCGCGTCGCTCGGCTTCGGGGCGATCGACATCCTGCTCCACGGCGCGGAGGATGTGCCGGGGCGACTCTTTGAGCAGGCGCTTTCGGACGCAATGGAGTTGATCGTTCGCCCGTCGCAGGCCGGCGCGCCGCACGAGACGCTCGGCGCCGAGGCGATCGAGCACATCGGCTTCGAGCTGCACGAGGCGATCCTGCCGCCGCATCCGCGCGCATTCGCCGGGTCGCGTTTGCTGCAGGAGTACTTCCTTCTGCCGCGCCGGATGTTCCAGGTGCGTCTCGCGTCGCTGTCGCGCGTCGTCGCGCGATGCGAGGGCGACACGCTTGAGGTGATCATCCCGTTGTCGCGCCGGGTGGAGTCGCTCGAACGGATCGTCGGTCCGGACAACTTCCGGCTGCACTGCACGCCGGCGGCCAACCTCTTCGAGCGCATCTGCGA
>JBICHM010000011.1:0-9089 GCA_043101835.1 Phycisphaerales bacterium
CCGACGACCCCGAATAATCCCCGTGACGCCCATGCACGCCGCTGACGCCGACATCAAGCAGCTCTTCGCCCGCCACGGGATCCGCTGCACACGGCAGCGCGTCGAGGTGTATCGCGCTCTGGCCTCGACGGACAGCCACCCGACGGCGGAGGAACTGTTCTGGTCGGCGCGCGAGTGCGAAGCGTCGATGAGCCTCGCGACGGTCTACAACGCCCTCGAGGCGTTTTGTGAGGCGGGGCTGTGCCGCAAGATCGCCCTCTGCTCCGGCGGCGCCCGTTTCGACGCCGATCTGCGGAACCACCCGCATGTCGTCACCGCCGATGGGCGGGTCTTCGATGTCTCGCCGGACCTCGGCGCCCGCCTTGTGGACGCGATCCCGCGCCACCTGCTGGCGGAAGTCGAGCGACAGGTCGGGGCGCCGATCCAGCGCGTGCGCGTCGAGTTTGACTGCGAAGCCCCCTGCGATGGGCAGGCCCGGAACTAGTTGGGGCCGCCTGGGCGCCACCAGAACCGGGTGATTCACTGACGCCGACCCGAGAATGGGTCCAGTCGCCTGCGCCCTCCGTCGATGCTCTCGGACGACACGCGCCGTCACGCGGCGCCCTCGACCGGAGCCTCGCGATGGACCCGATCAACGATCGTCGCCAGCACACGCGTTTCGCCATGCAGCCGATGTACTCGCGTGTCGTCGTGCAGCCGCTCGACGCCCCGCAGCGACTGCTCGAGGGTCACGCGTACGACATCAGCGAGGGCGGCGTGCGCTTCGAGCTCGACGAGGCGCTGGAGCCGGGGCAGCGGGTCGCCATCCGCATCGACGTCCCGCAGACCTGGAGCGAGCGCAGCACGCAGCGCAGGACGATCTTCGCCTTCGCCAACCTCGTCTGGGTGGACGACCCGGACCCGGTCGGCCCGGCGAGCATGGCGGCGGTCTTCACGCAGTTCAGCCGCAGCGACGATGAGGCGCTGCTTCGCCGGCGCCTGTACAGCGGGCGCTACGCGATGGCGGCCTGACCCTCAGCGACTCGCGAGCGCCCGTTCGATCGACGGCGCGCTCTGTTCCCCCTCCAGCACCACATCCGCCAGCGCGCGATACACCGGATCGCGCGCTGCGTGCACCTGCTCGATCTCGTCCAGTGGATCCGCCCCGGTGAGGCTGGGCCGATTTGCGCCCGCGCCGCCTGCATCGCGGAGGCGCCCTCTGAGCAGTTCCGGATCACACCGCAGGTAGACCACGGCGGCCCGAGCGCCCGCCTGCGCCTTGCGCAGCATCGCCGCAGCGCCGGGCGCCGTCGGCGTGCCGCCGCCGAGCGCAAGGACGATTCCTGATTCATCGAGCGCTCCCGCCAGGGCCTCGACCTCCGCGCTGCGAAACCCTGATTCCCCAACGCGCCGGAAGGCGTCCGCGATCGTCGCGTCGCCGAGGAGCGCACGCGTGCGGTCGTCGAGGTCGATGAAGCGCCGGCCGAGGCGCTCGGCGAGGGCGCGCCCCAGCGTCGTCTTGCCGCTGGCGCGGAGCCCAAGGAGCACAACGATCGGGGGGCAGGCGGTCATCGGCTGGGCCCTCCGCCGACGCCAAGCGGATGCACGCTGAATGTGTAGTCGGAGAGGGAGCCGCCGACGCGATAGGAGACCGCGCGTTCGGTGAGGTTGCTGAGGAGGTCGCCGACCACGCCCAGCGAGCGTCCGGCGCGTTTCAGCGGCCCGCCCCGGAAGGCGAAGTCGAGGCTGCCGTCGTATCCGACGGTCCCCGAACCTGTCGCGGCGAAGACGTCCGTCTGGAGGTCGAACGCGCCGATGCGGACCCAGTCGGGCTCGAAGCTGAATCGCATGTCGAGTCGCTGCGTCGGCGCCGACGAGCCGGTGGTCAGTCGGCTCAGCCGATCGATGAGGTCGTCAATCACCGGGATGAGCGCGAGGCGCCCGTTGCGCACGCCGAGCATGCCGCCGCCGGAAATGGTGCTCCGGATGTCGCGCGTCTCCGCGGCGGCGCTGCCGGTGGTCTGCAGCGTGCCGGCCAGCGTGGGCCGGTCCGTGTTTCCTGTGCCGGCGCGGAGCATCTGCTCCATCTGCACGCCGGCGATTTCCCACTGCAGCCGGGTGATGCCATCGCCCCCCGCGAGGGGCCAGTGCGCCTGCGCGTTGAAGACGCCGTCGTAGAGATTGAACTCGAGCGGGCTGACGCTGACGACGCCGTCCTCGACTGTCGTCGTGACCGTGCCCTCGTCCACCTCCACGCGGAAGTTGCCGATCGCGAAGTTGACCCCCTCGAGCGTCGCCACGGAGGTGACCGTCGACCCGTTCGGATCGGCCCCGTCGACGCGCCCGTTCAGGACGATGCGCGTATGCCCGGCCGCTTCGTGCTTCCGCAGGAACGCCTGCGCAGCCGGCGGGAGAATCTGCATCGCCTCGCCGTCGAGGGCGCCCTCGATCGTCGAGTCTTCCAGTTCGAGCGTCACCGTGTCGATGTTCACGCGCCCGTGCAGCCCGATCTGCAGGAGGCGCCCCTTGTCGACCGACGCCTCGAGCGTGTGCCAGATCGACCCGTCGCTCTCGACCGCCGACTCCTCGACGTTCAGATCGAGATCGAACCCGTCGATGCGCAGGGGCGGTCGGTCTCCCTCGTCGACGTACTCGAACCCGGCGTTGACGAGGCGCACCGCCCTCAGTTGCAGCACGCTGCTGAGGCGCACCGACTCCGCAACCCGATCCTGATCGCGCAGACTGGACCGCTTGACGAACGGCACGAGCCCCTTGAACAGCACGCCGTCAACCTCCGGCGCACGCTCAAGGCGGAGCGAGCCGCTCTGAACGGTCACCGACTCGATAACAATCGGACGTCCGCGTTGCGGGATCTCCGCGAGCGTGATCGTCAGTTGGTCGGCGTTGATGACGCGCGTGCCGTCCGGGGCCGTAAAGGTGACGCCGTGGAGTTCGACCGTGCGCGGCGCCTGGTAATCGAACGACTGGAAGCCCATCGTGGGCACGATGTAAGTCTGTGCGATCGCGGCGACCTGCCGCACGACCCAGTCATCGACGCCGAGCGTGCCTCGGACGAACATGAATACCGCGACGCCGACGATGGCCAGGAACAGCCCCAGCGCGACGAGAATGCGTTTCAGCACCCGTGCGGGGCGCGTGATGTACTCGGCCATGGCGGTCGTCCCCGGTCGTCGAACCGGGACAGGTTAGCCGCCGCGACCCTCGGAGGACGACAGCCTCGCCGCGCAGCGGGCCGCGCGCCGTCGCACGATCGGGTCGGGCTCGCGCGTCGCCAGCGAGTTGACGCGCGCCGCCACACGACGCACGACGAGGCGTTCGACGACCCACAACGCGGACCGCCGGTGCTCGGGCCGATCGTCGCACAACATGGATTCCAGATGGTCGAAGGCCGCGTCGTCGCCCCGGCCCGTCAGGCGCGCCCGGATGGCGTTGGCGCGGGATCGCGCATGGTCGTCGTGGAGGGCTCTGGCGACGGCCGCCGCGACGGGGTCGCGCCGGGCGATGGCCTCGAGCGCGTTGGCGCGGACGCGAGGGTCCCGGTGCGCCAAGGCCGCTGCGACGCCGGCTCGCGCCGGCGCGGTCCAGAGCGCGCCCAGCGCCTGCACCGCAGTCGCGGCGACGCGCCCGTCGTCGCTCGCCCCCGCATTGAGCAGGTCGGGCTCGAGGCGGTGGAGCACACGCAGACGACGCGCCAGGTGGATCGCCTCGATGCAGGCGGGCGCCGGCGCCCGTGCGATGCGCCCGCGCAGATCCGCCAGCGCCAAGTCGGGCGACTCGGCAAGCCGGCGCCGGATCTCGAGCAGACGCTCCCAGCGCCGCGCCGGCGACGGCGTCGCGAGACGCCGAACCGCGTGATGCGGCGATCGGCGGAGCGATCGCACGGCGGCGCGCGCCGGCTCGTCCGTTCGCTCGAGCAGGGCGAGGGTGGCGGAGCGGGCCACCGCGAGGTCGGCGTCGAAGGCAAAGTCCAGCAGGGCGCCGGAACGGCGCGACCGGCGCGCGAGCGTCGTCGCGCCGAGGAGGCGGATCCTGACGTCGGGATCGAGCACCGCGTCCTCGCTGGCGAGCTGCGATGCGCCGGGCGAGAGCGACCAAAGCCAGCGGAGACGCCCGGCGCGCACGCCCACAGGCGTGGTGGCGTCGACCGGCGTCTCGCGCACGATCGCGCCGGCCTTCTCGTGGCGGTCGAACGCGGCGCGTCGATCGGGCGCAAGGAGCAGGTGGGCGGCCTCGATCGCGCGCGCGATCCGCGCCGGCCCCGTCGCCTCGTCGAGCGCGGCGAAGGCGCCGGGGGCGGCGCCCGGGAGGCCGGCCCACGCAATCGCACGCGCCAGCGCGCGCGAATCGCGCGAACGCCGGATCGCCGAGCGCAGGCGCAGGAGCGTCGCCTCATCAGCATCGCGCACCCAGGCGCGGATGCGCGCCGACCAGAATGGCCCGAGGCGCTCGAGGCACGCGAGCGCCTCGCGGTCGGGGCGCTCGGCGGCGCGGATGAGCGACTCGGCGAGCGCATCCTGCTGGTGCGACCGAAGGCTCGACGCGTGGTCGGCGAGCGACTCGAGCGTCTCGAGCGCGTGACGCGCCACGACGGGGTCTCGATCGGCCGCGAGGGCGCCCGCGGCCCGGATGGCCTCGGGGAGCGGCGTGTGGCGGCCGAGGCGGGCGGCGTCGCTCCGCGCGAAGCGGTCGGTCGGGTGCGCTGCGAGACGCCCGAGGGCGTCGACCAGCCTCCCGCGCGCACTGCCGATGACGCGCCGCCGCTCGGAGGCCGGCACGGACGCCCAGCGCCGGAGCACAAGCTCCATCGCGCGCTCGGGGGTCGGCCCGGAACGCCCGATCGCGCCCAGGCGGGCGAACGGGCCGAGTTCGGGCGTCGTAGCACGCCGGAGCAAACGGGTCAGATCGGCCGCCGCCCCGCCGGGCATGCCCCCGGCGCGATCGCCGGCGTCGGCCTCGCCCGTGTGCGTATCTCGGGATGTCCCTGAGTGTTCCATGGCGGCGGATCGTGTCGTGGCGGTCCCCGGGCGCGCGGAATCGGCGGGGGCTTCTCCTCATCGGCCGAGGCGAACGATCCGGTGCAGCGGCCGCCACCTACCAGAACTTGGGGTGTACACAGGGTGAGGGACTAGAGACTGTGGCTCGAATCCGGAAAAAAGGCGTTGCGAGAGGAAACCCCCAGCCCGAGAATGTGGAATCTTGCCCGGAGGGGCGAGAGCGCTACAGTCCCCGCTCCAAGTCGTGCAGGGAACCGCACCAGGACTTCGCAGGCGCCAACTCCATGAACGCACCGCTGAAATCGCCGAGCCTCCAGGCATACCGCCTCGTGCTGTACCGGCGGGCCCTGCATCCCGAGCTCTTTGACATCAAGGGCCGGCGGACGATCACCCATGGGGAGTACGAGTTCGAGGCGTGGATCATGCCCGGCTCGCACCTCATGCGCTTCCAGTTCGACGGCCTCTGCGGCACGGAGTTCGTCACCGACCAGGACATCCCGCTCAACGAGCGCGGCCTGATCGCGGACATCCAGTGCGCCGGCGAGAAGGACCACGAGCACCCCTTCAGCGACCGGCTGAACTACCTCGTCACCGTGCAGACCGAGACGCTGCCGCTCAACCTCTACACCGCGACCTACCGCGAGCTGGTGGAGTTCGGCGAGGAGGCCGGCGCCATGATGCACCTGTGGACCGGCGAAGACGGCGGGCGATGCGCCTCCATCCTCGATGTGCAGCGCTTCCGCAAGGAAGTCCACGCCCAGGCGTATCACCTGCTCAGCCAGGGCGGGATCGTGCTGCGTTCGCAGACGATCTTTGAGCACAAGTGATGCTTCGCCAGCCCCGCCCGCTCTCGATCCGAATTCCTACGCCCCGCGCCGGGGCGTGAGCGGGATCGGTCTCGACCGACAGCCGACGCGACCCTGACGCGGGGCGATCGACGCCCCCGCTGTTCGCGCGCGTGCTGCGCGCCCTCGCGTACACTGCCGACCAACCCAGATGCTCAGCCCATGCCGCCGCCCGCCGACGCCGGCGCAGCGCGGCGCGACAGGTGTTCCCCATGCCGGATCAACAGCCCCTCTGCTCGCCCGAAGCCCAGGACCGCGCCGGCGGCGCGGCCCAGGGCGAGGCGCCCAACTACAAGAAGACGCTCAACCTGCCGAAGACGGCCTTCTCCATGAAGGCCAACCTCGTGCAGAACGAGCCCGCCAGCATGAAGCGGTGGGCGAAGACCGACCTGCACGGGCGCATCCGCGCCGCACGCGCAGGCAGCCCCACCTTCCGCTTCCACGACGGCCCCCCCTACGCCAACGGCAACATCCACCTCGGGCACCTGCTCAACAAGGTGATGAAGGACCTCGTCGTGCGCAGCCGCACAATGATGGGCTTCGACTGCCCCTACATCCCCGGCTGGGACTGCCACAGCCTGCCGATCGAGCACCAGGTCATGCAGGCGCTCGTCGAGAGCGGGAAGGTCGAGAAGCTCAGGACGCTGAATGAAGACGCGCGGCGCGCGGCCGTGCGCAACGAGTGCCAGCGCTACGCCGAGAAGTTCGTGAAGCTGCAGGCCGGCCAGATGCAGCGCCTGCTCACCCTTGCCGACTACGAGCACCCCTACCTGACGATGTCGCCGGAGTACGAGGGCGCGGCGATCGAGCTCTTCGCCGACATCGTCGAGCGCGGCATCGTCTTCCGGAAGCTCAAGAGCGTGCACTGGTCGCCGGCCAACGAGACCGCGCTCGCCGAGGCGGAGCTCGAGTACTACGAGCGCGACGACCCCAGCGTGTATGTGGCCTTCGAGGCGTCGGACATCGGCGCGGTGGCGCAGGCGTTTGATGTCGATCCCGCGAAGGCGGCGGACGCCTCGTTCCTCATCTGGACGACCACGCCCTGGACGCTGCCGGCGAATGTGGCGATCGCCGTGCACCCGCGCGTCGAGTACGCGCTGGCGACGGTCGGCGATCGGCGCGTCGTCGTGGCGACCGAGCTGCTGGAGCGCGTCGCGAAAGTCTGCGGCGGCGCGCCGAGCGTCATCGCGACGACCACCGGCGAGCGCCTCGTCGGGCTTCGCTACGGCCACCCCTTCGTCGCGCCGGGCCTCGGCGAGCGCCTTGCCGAGCGCGACGGGCGCGCGCAGGCGTACGACATCCACCGCCTCGTCGCGGCGGACTATGTGACGACCGAGGACGGCACGGGCCTCGTGCACACCGCGCCCGGCCACGGCGCCGACGACTACCAGACCGGCGTGCGCGAGGACCTGCCCATCTACTGCCCCGTCGGCCCCGACGGCGTCTACGACGACACCGCGCCCGAGTGGGTGCGGAACATGAGCATCTGGAAGGCGAACCCCGTCATTGTCGAGCATGTGCGCGCCAGCGGCCACCTGCTGCACAGCGAGATCTACCGCCATTCCTATCCCCACGACTGGCGCGGGAAGACGCCGGTGATCTTTCGCGCCACCGAGCAGTGGTTCATCGGCGTGGACACGCCCATGGCCGGCGGCGAGACGCTGCGCGACGCCGCGACGAAGGCGACCGACGGCGTCGCGTTCATCCCCGGCTGGGGGCGCAACCGCCTGCGCGGCATGCTCGAGCAGCGCCCCGACTGGTGCATCAGTCGCCAGCGCTCCTGGGGCCTGCCGATCCCCGCCTTCCGCACGCCCGACGGCGGCGCCCTGCTGACCGCGCGGAGCGTGCGCGCGGTCGCGAAGGTCTTCCGCGAGGAAGGCTCCACGGCGTGGCTGACGCGCTCGCCGGCCGAACTGCTGCGACACTACGACCCCGCGGCGGACCCCGATGCGCCGCAGGGCCTCGAAGTCGGCTCGCTCGAGAAGATGCACGACATTTTCGATGTGTGGTTCGAGTCCGGCTCCTCGTGGCGCGCCGTGATGCAGGAGCGCGGCCTTGCGTCGATCGGCTCGGGCGACCCCGTCGAGTTGTATCTCGAAGGCTCCGACCAGCATCGCGGGTGGTTCCAGTCGTCGCTGCTCTGCGCCGTCGGCGGGACGGGGCACGCGCCGTACAAGGCGCTGCTCACCCACGGCTTCATGGTCGACAAGGACGGGCGGAAGATGAGCAAGAGCCTCGGCAACACGATCAATGTCGAGGACCTCATGCAGCAGTTCGGCGCCGATGTCGCGCGCTGGTGGGTGGCGACGCTCGCCTACGAGAACGACATCAAGGTGGACATCTCCTTCATCGAGACCGCCGGCGAGGCGTACCGGAAGATCCGCAACACCCTGCGCTTCATGCTCAGCACGCTCGACGACTTCACGCCCTCACCCGCCGGGAAGGACGCCTCCTGCGGCGAGGGCATGTGCGTCAGCCCCGCCGATATGCCCGCCACCTGCATCGACGCCTGGGCCCTCGGCGCCTTCGACCGCCTCGCGGCCGAGGTGAAGGCGGCGTACGAGCGCTACGACTTCAAGACGGTGTCGAGTCGCATTTACGACTTCTGCAACGACACCCTCAGCGCGACCTACCTCGCGGCCGTCAAGGACCGTCTCTACTGCGACGCCCCCAACAGCGAACGGCGCCGGCGGACGCAGAGCGCGCTGTGGGATCTGACCGACGGCCTCTGCCGCATGCTCGCGCCGATCCTCCCCCACACCGCCGACGAGGCGTGGCGGGCGCTCACCCGCGCCGATGGCGACGAGGCGAGCGTGCATCTGAAGACCATCATCGAGTCCTTCGGCGCCAGGCCCGACAGCGGCTGGGCGCGCGTCATGGAGGCGCGCGACGAGGCGCTGCTCGCCCTCGAGCAGGTGCGCGCAGCCAAGGGCGTCGAGAACCCGCTGGACGCGGGCGTGACGCTGCCGGATCCCGACGGGACGCTGTCGCGCTTCGACCCGGTCGACCTGGCCGACCTGCTGGGCGTCAGTCGCGTTGTGGTGGACGCAAAGGCGTCGAACGTGCAGGTGCACGACCTCCGCGACGAGCCGCGATGCATGCGTTCGTGGAAGCGCGACGGCACGGTGAGGCAGCGCGCCGACGGCGGGATGCTGACGGATCGCGACGCCGCGGCGGTGGGAGTCTGAAGGAGCCCCGAGCGCAAGCTCGGGGTCAACCGTCCGAACGGAGCGGCATCGCCGGTCGCGTT
>JBICHM010000012.1:0-3255 GCA_043101835.1 Phycisphaerales bacterium
TCGGCAGCGATGCGGACACGCGTCGCGCCGCCGCCGAGGTCCTCACCAGCATCATCAACGAGATGCAGGGCCTCACCGAGGCGCAGTTCGCCGATGTGTACGTCTTCGGCGGCGTGCGCACCGCCACCCCGCCGCTCGAATCGATCGCCGGGGGGCTGCGATACACCGGCGTCGGCGACGGCCTGCGCACCGACCTGGGGCCGGGGCTCGACATCCCCATCACCATCGGCGCCGATCAGGCGCTCGGCGCGCTCTCGGCCCGCCAGCAGGGGACGGTCGACCTCAACCCCAACCTCACGCGCGAGACGCCGCTGTCGGCGCTCCGCGGCGCCGAGGGGCTGGGCGTCAACCTGTCGTCGCTCAGCGTCGCCGTCGACAGCGGCCCGCTGATGAACCTTGATGTCGATCTCACCGGCGCCCGAAACGTCGGCGATGCGCTCGACGCCATCGAAGCCGCAATCCGCGAGGCCGATCCCGGAGCGCTCAACGGCGTCTTCCCCGGCGGCCTCACCATTGCGCCCGCCGGCGACCGCATCCTTGTCGACGCCATGCCCGGCTACACGATCACGTTTACCGACGAGGGCGGCGGCACTATCGCCAAGGACCTCGGCCTCATCGACTTCGACTTCACCACGGTTACGCGCGACAACCCCGGCGTCGATCTCGACCCGCGCCTCACGATGCAGACGCGCATCGCGGACTTCGCGCCGGTGAGCGGGCTGACGCCCGGCGATGTCGTCTTCACCAACGGTGGGCGGACCGGCACGGTCACGGTCGATCCCGGCATGACCGTGGACGACTTCGCGCGCGAGGTCGAACGACTCGGCCTGGGCCTGCGCGTCGAGATCGGCGACGACGGGCGAGCGCTCGACATCGTCAACGAGGTCTCCGGATCGACGATGTCTGTGGAGGACTCCGGGGGCGGCACCTTCACCGCGATCAGCCTCGGCATCCGCACCGTCCAGCCGCTGACCCCCACCTCTGTCTTCAACAACGGGCGGGGTGTGGAGATCGCCGACGGCGCGCTGGACCCGATCAGCGGGCTGCCTGACCCCGACCGCAACGTCGACTTCCGCGTCACGCTGGCCGACGGCCGGTCCTTCGATGTGGATCTCCGCCCCCAGGACATGGTGGATGTGGGCACGATGCTGCTGCGCATCAACAACGCCGCGGCCGGGGCGGCGCCCCCGATCGCCGTGCCGGCGGAGTTCGACGCGCGTGTGCCTGACGGTTCGAACGGAATCGTCTTCCGCGACGCCACCGTTGGCGCCGGGCAGACCACCGTGGAACAGCGCAACGGGCGGGCCGCGGAAGATCTCGGATTGCTCAACGCGACGTTCACGCCTGGCGCCCCGGCAGTTCTTGCCGCTGAGGACCGCACACAGGTGCGCGTGAACAGTGTGTTCTCTGCGCTGATGGACCTGCGCACGGCTCTGGAGACCAATGACGAGCGTGGCATCACGCTTGCTGCAGAAGAAATGGAATCACACCTCGACCGCCTCGTTACGACGCAGGCGGTGGTGGGGGGACGGGCCCAGCGCGTAGAGCAGGGCGCCCTTCGCCAGGAGGACATGCGTCTGCTGGATGAGACGGTGATGAGCGGGCTCGAGGATCTCGACTACGTCGAAGCCTCCAGCCGCTACGGCCTCCTCCAGCTGGCGCAACAGGCCGGGTACGCGGCGACGGCGCAGTCGCTGAACCTCAGCCTTCTTGCCTTCCTGCGGTGACGCACGGGGGCCACGCTCACCGCCGGCCGGAACGGCCACAGCCGGCGGAAAGACAGGATGTCGCCTGCGACGGAGCGCAGGGGCGAAGGAAACGCAACGGCCGGAGGCGGAGCACTCCCATGGAGCTGCGCACCACCAGGTTCGGGACGATTGAGATCCCGGACGATCGCATCCTCACCTTTCCCAAGGGCCTCCTGGGCTTCTCCGCGATGAAGCGGTACTGCCTGCTGGAGCCCAACGACGACGCCTGCTTCTTCTGGCTGCAGTGCGTGGACGAGCCCAGCCTCGCCTTCGTCGTAACGGATCCGTGCCTGTTCGTGCCCGACTACACGGCGCCGATCCGCGCAGACCAGATGGAGGACCTCGCGCTCGAGAAGCTCGACGACGCGCAGGTGCTCGTCATCGTCAACAAGCTCGACGATGCGCTCACCGGCAATCTCCAGGGGCCGCTCGTCGTGAACTCCCTCACGCGCACCGGCGAGCAGCTCGTGCTCGCCGACAAGCGATGGACCACACGCCATCACCTTGTCGCGCTCAAGAAGACGGCGCGAGCCACCGCCTGACCCGCCCCCGCCCACGCGAGGCCGCGGCCGACACCCACGCGCGTCACGGATGACGCGCTCGAGCGGCGCACGGGGCTCCCGCCCCGCGCGTCACGGAAGGAGCCGACCACATGCTCGTGCTTTCCAGGCAGCGCGACGAGACGATCATGATCGGCGACGAGGTGGAGATCACCGTCGTCGACATCCGGGGCGACAAGGTCCGCCTCGGCATCAGCGCGCCGCCGCGCATCGCCGTGCATCGCAAGGAAGTCTACGAGGCGATCCGCGCCGAGAACGAGCGCGCCGCCTCACTCGCCGCCGGCGATCTCGACGCGCTCAACGGCGCGCTCAGCGCCGGGCCGCAGCGCAATCGCGCTCGCTCCGCCGGGCTCCGCACAACGCGCCCCGGCGAGCACCGAACCAACGATCGACCCGGCGACGCCGGGCACGGGAGGCGCACCGCATGAGACGCCCCCGCACCACCACCAGTCGTCGCAGTTCTCGCTTCATCACCGACAGAGCCGGAGCGGAGACGCTCCCGACCAAGCGCTCCTCAGCCTCAATCACGGAGGATTGTCATGGCTAGGATCAACTCCAACATCCCCAGCCTGATCGCGCAGTCAAACCTGCGACGCGCGAACGACGACCTCGGCGTCCGACTCCAGAGGCTCTCGACAGGGCTCCGCATCAACCGCGGCGCCGACGACCCGGCCGGCCTCATCATCTCGGAGCGACTCCGCTCAGAGATCGAGGGCATCAGCCAGGGTGTGAAGAACTCGGAGCGCGCAAGCAACGTCATCTCCACCGCGGAAGCGTCGCTCAGCGAGGTCTCTGACCTCCTGAACACCATCAAGGCGCTCGTTGTCGAAGCCGCCAACACCGGCGCCTTCAGCCAGGAGGAGATTCTCGCCAACCAGCGCCAGATCGACTCGGCCATCGATTCGATCACCCGCATCAGCAACACCTCCTCGTTCGCCGGGCTCAAA
>JBICHM010000013.1:0-5023 GCA_043101835.1 Phycisphaerales bacterium
TATCTGCGATCGCGCCGGTGCGGGTCGAGCGCTGACGCGACCCCGGCTATCGTGGGCGCCGCAACCTGTCTTAGGGAGACACGCCATGGCGCTCACGCCCTCGACCATGCTTCCCGTCGGCACGCCGGCGCCGGACTTCGCGCTGCCCGACTTCGACGGAAACACCGTCGTGCTGGCGGACTTCGCCGACCGGGCCGGCCTGCTCGTCGTCTTCATGTGCAACCACTGCCCCTACGTGATCCATCTGCAGGACGAACTCGCGCGCGTGGCGCGCGAGTGCCAGGACCGGAACATCGGCGTCGTCGCGATCAACGCGAACGACATCGCGAAGCACCCCGATGACGCTCCGATCAAGATGAAGCGCCGGGCCGAGGAGGTCGGCTTCACCTTCCCGTACCTGTACGATTCGTCGCAGGAGGTCGCACAGGCCTACCGCGCCGCCTGCACGCCGGATTTCTTCCTCTTCGATCGCGCCAAGAAGCTCTTCTACCGTGGGCAGTTCGACGAGACCCGCCCAAGCAGCGGGCAGAACCCCACCGGCGCCGACCTCCGGCGCGCCGTCGAGGCGCTCCTCGCCGGCCAGGCGCCGCCGGAGACGCAGATCCCCTCCGCCGGATGCAACATCAAATGGAAGCCGGGCAACGAGCCCGACTACGCACGCAGCGGCTGACGCTGCGGGCACGATCGTGCCGATGACGCCCTGATTCCCGGGGGACGGCATCGAAACGCTCCACGGAGACGCCCGCCGCGATGACGCTCGACCTGCTGCTGACCAACCTCCTCAGCCCCCCGGTGCTCTTTTTCTTCCTTGGCATGGTGGCGGTGGTCGTGCGCTCCGACCTGACCATCCCCGAGCCGCTCCCCAAGCTCTTCGCGCTCTACCTGCTCTGGGCCATCGGCTTCAAAGGCGGCGTTTCGCTCCGCGAGAGCGGGTTCGAGACGACCGCGTTTCTGCTGCTCGGCGCCGGCGTCGCGCTCTCCGCGATCACGCCGATCTACATCCGGCCGCTCCTGCGCCTCAAGTTCAATGAAGCGGACGCCTGCGCCGTCGCCGCCGCCTACGGCTCGGTCAGCGTCGTCACGTTCATCACCGCGAAGAACTTCATCGAAGCGCAGGGCATCGCCTACAGCCCGCACCTCGTCGCCGCGCTCGCGCTCATGGAGTCGCCCGCCATCGTCGCGGGCGTCCTGCTTTACAACCGGCGCACGAAGCGCGACGAGCAGGCTCACCACGCGACGGCGCGCGAGCTCTTCCAGGAAGCCGTCTTCAGCGGCCCCGTGTTCCTGCTGCTGGGCTCCATGGCCGCCGGCGCGCTCTCCGGCCCCGCGGGTTGGGCCACGCTCCGGCCCTTCTGCGAGGACATCTTCCACGGCGTCCTCGTGCTCTTCCTGCTCGAGAGCGGTATGGTCGCCTGCCGACGCCTGCGTGAACTCGGCGGCGCCTTCCGCTGGGCCGCGATCTTCGGCGTCGCGCTCCCGATGCTCAACGCCGTCATCGGGCTCGTCGTCGCGCGACTCATCGGCGCCGACATCGGCGATGCGTTTCTCTTCGTGATCCTCGCCGCCAGCGCCTCGTACATCGCCGTGCCCGCGGCCATGCGCCTCGCCATCCCCGAGGCCAACGCCGGGCTCTACCTGCCGATGGCGCTGGCGATCTCCTTCCCCTTCAACATCGCGCTGGGCATCCCGCTCTACCTCGAAGTGATCCGCACGCTCTGGCCGTCAGGCGCCCCCTGACGCCGCCGCGAGCCGATCTCGCGCCGTGTCGATCACCAGCGCCACCGCCGGGTGCCGAATCCGCCGGTCGGTCGTGATCGCGAAGAACCGCTCGAGCACACCCTCCATCTCACACACCGGGCGCGCGCCGGTCGACGCCAGCGCGCCCGCGAGCAGACGCGGCGCCGCGAAGATCCCGTGCCCCGCCACGCCGAACTCCGTCAGCAGCGCGCTGTCCTCGAACTCGCCGGCGATCCGTCCACGCACGCCGGCGCGCCGCAGCCACTGATCAATCGCGCCCCGAATCGGCGCCGCCTCGCTCGGCACAAGCAGGGGGGCGCCATCGAGCGCTCGCGCGCCCTCGGCGCGCAGGCGCAGCGAGGACGCCGCCCACCACGACACCGGGGATGAGCCCAACTCCTCGTTGATCGCGCGGAACCGCAGCGACGGCGCCAGCGGCGCATCGCTCAGGACGACGTCCAGCTCGCCTGACGCCAGCCGCTCCAGAAGCGCGTCCGTCCGGTCCTGCACGCCCACGATCCGGACTGCGCCGGGAAGCATCGACACCGGCGCGAGCGCCAGTGTCGCGATCGTGCGCGGCGTCGAAGTGCTCACCCCAACCACCAGCCGACTCAGCCGCTCCGCCCCCCGGCCCGACACCGCCGCGACCAGTTCCGCCTCCAGACTGAAGATGTCCTGCGCGTAGCGCTGCATCAGGCGCCCCGCCTGCGTCAGGCGCACACCCCGTCCCTCGCGCTCCAGAAGGGCCTGTCCGACTGACCGCTCCAACTCGCGGACCTGCTTGCTGATCGTCGGTTGGGCGAGCCCCATCGCCTCCGCCGCCGCCGTGACGCCGCCCGTCTCGGCGACCGCCAGGAAACACCGCAGGTGGTGGAGGTTCAGGTGCTCCATATGCATTGATTATAGCAATGAAAAATGTTGAAACACTCTATTTGTCTATGAGACATCGGTATGGTTGGATGCGGTCGCTCCGAGGGATCGCCCCTTGGAGATCCGACCCGTCCTCCCAGGAGCCATGGCGATGCGGATCGAGATTCACCACGCGAACCTCCGCCCCAGTGACAGCCTCGGCGAGACCGTCGAGCGGCGCATCGTGAGCGCCCTCGGCCGCCTCGCCCATCGCATCCGCGATGTCTCAGTGTGGATCGCTGACACCAACGGCCCGCGCGGCGGGGCCGACAAGTCCTGTCGCGTGCAGGTCCGTCTCGCCCATGGTCCGGCGCTCGTCGTCGCGCACGTCTCGCACGACCCCTACCAGGCGGCCTCCGGCGCCGTCGACCGCGCCGGGCGCGCCGTGCAGCGCCGCGTTGATCGCTCGCGCGACCGTCGCCGGCGCACCGATCGTTGACGACATCCACCTGTTCCTCTCGGGACCGCGCGCGGGCCTCGCGCGACTCCGATGCACCGCACCCGGCCCACGGAGAACGCCACCCTGACGACACCACACCAGTCTGAAACAGATGAGAACGAACACAAGCACGCGGCCGCGCGTCGCGCCCCGCCGGACTCCCGGTCGAGGCCCTCGCGCGGCCGCGTGCAACTCATTGCCGCCGCCCAGAGTCAGTCTCAGAAGTAGTCGTAGTCCGGCTTGTTCGCGTGCGCGATCGCGGCCGCAATCCCCAGCGGGATCGCCACCAGCGCCGCTTCGATCAGGAACCGTTGCCACACCGCCCGGCGCGCAAGCAGCGGCAGCCGATCAATCCAGAGCACGGCCGGCGCCGCGAGGATCAGCACCGCCGACACCCACTGCGCCGTCCCGAAATGCACACCGATCGCGAGCATCGCCGTCAGCAGCCCGGCGTTCACCAGCGACCCGCCGGCGTGCAGCGTGAAGCGCGGCGCCAGGGCCCCGACCATCGCCGCGGCCGTCAACATCGCCACCACGCCGCCAACCATCTGCCCGATCGTCGCGATCGATCCGAACAGCAGCACCGGGCTCGCCGCGAGCACGACGAGCGCCGTAAGCGCCGGTGGCGCCCAGCCGCCGCGCCGCTCGCTCTCGCGCCCGATCAGGAACGCGAACCCCATCGCCGCGGCGGTTGCCCCAGCGATCCACACCAGCATCGTGCCCGTGTCGCCGCGCCGCCCGAGCGCCTCCAGCGGCATCCACATCGCAACGGCCATTGCCAGCGTGTGCGCCGTCGCTCGCGCCTTCCCCGGCATCGACCGCCACAGGCTTGTTGCGACGCCGACGACGCCCAGCAGCAGCACGAGATGCACAAGGCGCTTCGTGCTGTCCGGAGGCCAGGTCTGCGGCCACGACCGCACTGCATAGTCCACCGGCAGGTACGCCAACGCGAACGCCAGCGGCACGCTCCATCGCGGGAGCGGACGCTTCTCCGGGCGACGCCCGAGCAGCAGCCACGCCGCCCCGAGCACGAGCGCAACGATCGCGCCCGGCAGAACGACGCCGATCAGCAGTTCTCGCAGTGGTGGCACCGGCGTCCTCGCGCGACGGGTTCGCTTACTGCTTCACGCCTTCAACGGCGACGGTGATCGTCACCGTATTCCCGATTCCGCCGCCCTCGCCGCCGTCGGGCGCGAGGTAGTTCGTGATGCCGAACTCGGAGCGCTTGATCTGGAACACCGCCTCGATGCCCTTCACGTCCTTGTTGCGGAAGGTGCCCGTGCCGGTGTGGGTCACGGTGGCGGTGATGGGCTTGGTCACGCCGTGGAGGTTCAGCTCGCCGGTGACCTCGTAGGTGTCCTCGCCGGTCTTACGCACATTCGTGCTCTTGAAGGAGCTCGTCGGGAACTGCGTGACGTTGAAGAAGTCGGGGCTGCGCAGGTGGTCGTCGCGACCATTCGAGCCCGTATCCACGCTCTCGAGCTGAATGGTGAAGTCGAACCGGCTCGCCGCCGGGTTCTCCTCGTTGAGCGAGAAGGAGCCGGTGAAGTCGTTGAACCGCCCGTAGAAGTTCGTGACGCCGGCGTGCCGGATCTGGAACATCACCGTCGAGTGCACGACATCCGCCGCGTACGTCGCCGCGCCGGCGCTCGACTGCGCGATCGCCGTCGCGCTCCACGTCAGCCCGCCGACCACGCCCAGGCCAAGCGCCACCGCGCTGACCACGCCGCCCATTCGATGCTTCCGCATGACGATCAACTCCCTCGTGAGGTGTGGGATTTCTGGTCAGTTGCCCCCGCGGAGCCGACTCCCCGGGTCGAATGCCGTCAACCGAAGCGGCGCGGCACTTCTTCCAATCTACTTCCCGCACCCATTCGGGTTGCCGGGCCCTCCCGATGCATCGGCCCGATCATTCGCCGCGATCAGGCCACATGCACC
>JBICHM010000014.1:0-2632 GCA_043101835.1 Phycisphaerales bacterium
CTTCCGCCTGGCGCTCACCGGCACGCCGGTGGAGAACCGACTCAGCGAGTTGTGGTCGATCATGGACTTCTGCAACCCGGGCTACCTTGGCTCGGCGCACGAGTTCCGGCGTCGGTTCAGCGTGCCGATCGAACGGCGCCACGACCCGCGCCGCAGCGAACAGCTGCGCCGGCTCGTCCGGCCCTTCGTGCTGCGCCGCCTGAAGACCGACCCCACGGTCATCGCCGACCTGCCCGAGAAGCTCGAGAGCAAGGAGTACTGCGCGCTGACCAGCGAGCAGGCGGCGCTCTACGAGTCGACCGTCGGGCGGATGCTCGACGAGGTGGATCGCGCCGAGGGCAGGCGCCGGCGCGGCGCCGTGCTCGCGACGCTCGTGAAGCTCAAGCAGATCTGCAACCACCCCGCGCAGGCGCTGGGCGACGAGGACACCGGGCCGCCGTCGGCCGCCCGCTCCGGCAAGGCGGCGCGCATCGTCGAGATGCTCGATGAGGCGCTCTCGGCCGGCGACCAGGCGCTCGTCTTCACGCAGTTCCGCGAGATGGGCAAACTGCTGGTGAAGATGCTCACGCACGAGCTCGATCGCGAGGTGCTGTTCCTGCACGGCGGCACCACGCAGACGGCGCGCGAGGCGATGATCGAGCGCTTCCAGCAGGGCAAGGCGCCGATCTTCATCCTCAGCCTGAAGGCCGGCGGCCTCGGCATGAACCTCACCGCCGCCACACACGTCTTTCACTTTGACCGCTGGTGGAATCCGGCGGTCGAGAATCAGGCGACGGACCGCGCCTACCGGATCGGGCAGACCCGCGCCGTGCAGGTGCACAAGTTCATCGTGGCCGGCACGCTCGAGGAGCGGATCGACGAGATGATCGAGCAGAAGACCGAACTGGCGGAGAACATCATCGGCGCCGGCGAGAGCTGGCTCACCGAGATGTCCACCGGCGAACTGCGCGAGCTGCTGGCTTTGCGCAAGGAAGCCCTCGTAGACTGATCGCTTGCGCCGCGCGGCGCACACGATTCCGGCGGAGCGACAATGCCCGAACAGGCGGACAACCCGGGGGGCGTCACCGAGACCGAGGTCCCGGCGACCGAGGCGCAGCCCGAGGCGGCGACGGACAACGCTGCGCAGGCGCAGCGCGAGGCGCAGGACGATGCGTCCTGGGTCGCTGGGCGTGTGCTCGGCGTCCTCGCCGACGCGGCGGAACCGACGCGCGTTCGCGATGGCTCCGAGCTGGCGCGGCTGAACCGCGTCGTGCGCCTCGATATCGACGCCGGGCGCATCAACGCCTCGGTGCGTGACCGCTCGACGAGGCCGGAGCGCCTCACAATCGACGTCGAGACCCACCCTCACGAGGTGTGGGAGGGCATGGTCGCGCGGGTCGCTGATGCGCCATCGATCGCGGCGAAGATGCTCGCCGGCGCGATCCCGCGCGAGATCGAGGACTTCATGCCCGCTGGCGAGCAGGGGCGCATCGCGCTCTTCCCGCCGGCAGCGACGCTCCGGCCCAAGTGCCGGTGCGGCGACCCCGAACCCTGGTGCCGCCACGCCTGCGCCGTCCTCGCCGCGCTCGCGGCACGGATGCGCAACGAGCCCTTCGTCATCTTCACACTGCGCGGGCTGCCCGAGGACGAGGTCCTCGAACGCCTCCGCCAGCGACGCGCCATCCAGGGGCGCACCGTCGGCGAGGCCCCGGCCTATGCCCAGCGCCCGGTCGTGGAGGGCGACAACGCGTCCCGCCCGCTCGAGATGGTGGCCGATTCATTCTGGCAGGCGGGGGCGGAACTTGATTCACTCGACACCTCGCTGCGACGCCCGGAGGTCTCCTGCGCCCTGCTGCGCCGCCTGGGGCCGAGCCCCTTCGACCAGGCCCGGTTCCCCCTCCTGGGCCTGCTGGCGACCTGCTACGAGGTCATCAGTGAAGCAGCCCTGGCGGGGGGCGAGGCCGCCGATGCGGGGGCGGGCGACGAATCGCTCGCTGGGGATGACGCCGGCGCTCCCGAGCCGGATTGACTGGCTTCGCGGCCCCCGGACACTACCGCCGCTCCGCAAGAGAGCCGCCCGTGACGCAAGGCGCGGGCATGGGCCCCCGATCGCGGCTTCGAGGGGGTCCCGCTCTGGAGCAGTGTGCCGCGGCCCTGCAGAGGCTTCCCGCCGATGCGGACCGCAGCGTTGGTCCGTATTGGTCCGGCCCGTCGCCCGTGCGACGCGGCCCAGGAATCGGGAGGCAGCGACGCTCGAGGGTCCCGCAGCGCGGGAACGGGCGAAGAGCAGCACTGACACCCATCGGTCGTCGAGCGACGTCGGAGCGCTCGCGCGCCGTCGAATCGGCTGGCCCGTGGTGTAACGGTAGCACAAGGGTTTTTGGTGCCCTTGGTCGAGGTTCGAATCCTCGCGGGCCAACTTCCTGCTGCTCTCGCTTTGAATCATCGAGCACGCGCAACGCGATATGCACGCACCGGCGGCGATCATCCTGGCGGCGGGCAAGGGCACCCGCATGAAGAGCGATCTGCCCAAGGTCGCCCATGAGGCGGCCGGCGCGCCGCTGGCGCTCTGGGTGGCGCGAGCCTGCGCGGAGGCAGGGTGCGGGCGCATTATCCTCGTCGTCGGGCATCGGCAGGAAGATCGGAAGAGCAC
>JBICHM010000015.1:0-19256 GCA_043101835.1 Phycisphaerales bacterium
CCGAGATGGCGAGCACCGCGAGCACCGCGACGGCGAGGATGATGACATTGCCTCGTCGCGAGCGCGCCGCGCGAGGAGTGTTCGGGATGTGGGTCCGTCCGTGCATGGCTGGCTCCCTTCGCGCGCGTGCGGGGCGCGCCGGAGGCCGATCCTCGACAGGATCAGTCGAGGTTGATCGGGAAAATGAACTCGTACTGCTTGCCGCCGTCGATTCGGTTCTGCGAATCGTGGAGCGTCAGGCGTACGCGGATAAATCGTGGTTTGGCCCAGGGCTCACTGAGACTGTCAACGAATCCGACGCCGCCTCGGACGCTCGTGTCGCGCACCGAATCGCGGAACGGGAAGATGACCAGGTGCTCGAAGGTGTCGGGGGTGTTGATCCACGACGGGGCGCCGCCGGTCATGTCGGCGTTGTAGACGACCTGCCCCGGAGCGCCGGCGTTCGTGCCGGCGACGTAGTTCATCGTCGCTGCGCTGCGGATGCGGTCCCAGTTGAGTTCGGGGCCGGTCGGGCGACCGTCGAGCGCCAGCGCGATGGGCGCCGGGTTGGACGTCCACATGCCGAAGGGCCACTCGATCGAGGAGATGCGCGGCTGGCCGCCGGAGCGGGCCTGGATCTGCTCGAGGGTGAACCGCTGGATGCTGTTGGCGTCCCAGGTGTTCTCATCGGTGTCGTCGACTCGCGTGATGTCGAACCAGATGAGGTCGCCGGTGAAGAACTCCGGCACGCCGTCGCCGTCCAGATCGATCTCGCGCTTCGCGCGGGAGCCATCGCTCCAGGCGATCTCAAAGGAACTGCAGCGCGGGCCGACAACCGCGTGCGAATCCATCAGCGCGTTTTCGGCCGTCTCCTGATCGAACGCGCCGGCGTCGAAGACGTGGTCGAACTCCGGCGGCTCGACTTCGACGAGGGGCCGAATGAGCGTGCCGGCGATGCCGCTGCGCACGCCGCGGAGCGTCTCGCGGTACGCGAGTGTCGCCGCGCCGCTGTTGCCGGCGTGCTGGCGCGGCCAGCGCCAGAGGGGCGACTGAACCGTGTCGATGTTGAAGGTCTCCTGCGCACTGGCGGGGGCGCCGTCGCTGGCGCGCCGCCCGAGCCGGCCGCCGCCCTCGCCGACGCCGCGGAACGGGTTGCCGCTCAGGGCGGCTTCGCCGGGCCCGGCGCCGCCGTCGGCGTTGTCGGGCTCGCCTTCGAGGAACCGCTGCACACCGGCGCGCGTCATGGCGCTGATGTCGACGCGCCCGTGCCGGACGAGTCGCGGGTCGGGGTACTCCTCGGTGTTGCCGGGGAGATTGAAGTCGTTGCTGAGGCCGAGGTCCGCCCACATGCGGTCGAACGTCTCGGTGTCTCGGATGAAGGGCGCGTACTCGCGGCGCGACCCGGTCGAACCCAGCGACGCGGTGTAGCCGGCCATCGCGGGCGTCGGGCGGCTGAGGTCGCTGATGTCGCCCGATACGGCCGGGCCGGCGAGCAGCAGCGGCTGGCGCGTGAGCGTCCAGTCGGAGGCGAACTGGTTGCGCCCGGTGATCGGCTCGTCGCTGGTCGTCAGCGGGTTGTTGTCGGGGCCGGGCGCATCGCCGAAGTAGCCGTCGGGCTCGAAGAGACGCGGGCGCGTGCGCGGCGCCATGTCGTCCTGCGGGAATCGATCCGCGGGGTCCGCCGCCGGGTAGTCGGGATCGAGCTTGGGTTTGAGTCCGTGGCCCCAGTAGAGGCGCGCAACACCGGCCTGCACCTGGCCGCCGGTGAAGAACCCGTCGGCCTGCGCGCTGGTGAACTGCCCGGGCGAGCCGTCGCCGGCGAGGAAGGCGATCTCGTCGAGGCGCCGGTAGACGGCGCGGCTGCCCTCGGCATAGGGCGAGATGCCGGCGCGGATATCGAACTCGCGGTCCTCGGCGCTCAGGTAGATCGGCCGGTCGGGGTGGCCAATCTCGCGCATGCGGATGACGAGGAACGTCTCGTCGATGTTCATCGCGCTGAGGGCCTCAAAGTCCTCGCGCATGCGCTGCTCGATGGTGCGCGCGACCTGGTCGACCTCCGCGACGGCGATGCCGGTCGAGACGAGCCCGTTGATGCTCGCGAAGATGCGCCCCACGCCGACGGTGAGGATGGCCACAGCGCCGATCGCCACAAGCAGCTCGGTGAGCGTGAAGCCGGCGCGATGGCGCCGGGTCGGGTTGTGCGAAACGGCTCGGTGCATGGGAGTGCTCAAAGGATCAGCTTGAAGGTGCGCGCCTCGATGGGCGTCAGCTGCCACTCGGTGCTGTCGCTGCTGCGCGACTCGACGATCGGCGCGACCGCCCAGACGTGGATCTCCGTCGTCTGCGTGTCGCTGTTGACGCGATCGTGCACGCTGCGGCTGCCGATGCGGGGCGAGTCGTCGAGGATTGCGCGGCGCTCGCCGTCGACGGTGCGGACGGTGACGACGCGCACGGGCGTGTCGGCGCCGGGGTCGGTGGTGGTGACGTTCGCGACGCCGGTGATCGACGACATCAGCAGGATCTGCCCGGGCTCGACGATCCAGTCATTGCGCGAGTCCACGGGTGTGATGTAGTACTGCCCGGTGGTCGGATCGCGCCCGAGATCGACGGCGACCTCGCGCAGGACGGCCTCGTCATTCTGGAAGTCGTTGCGCGTGTCGGGCGGGATGAACGGCAGTTCATCGAGCTGGTTGCGCGGCGCGCCGAGGGCGCGGAGGGCGTAGGTGAAGATGGTCGCCTCGACGCCGATCGCCAGCTCGCGGTAGAGCACGGCGTAGCCCATCGTCGGCAGGCGCCCGCCGGGCACGGTGTCGGACTCCACGTACGACAGCCGGTCGTTGACCGACGCGACGACATTGTTGAGCCACTGGTAGGGCTCGACCGTTATGGTGACGAAGCCCCAGCGCGGCCCGGTGGGCGGACTCGTCGGCGAGGTGATGCGCCCCTGGATCTCCGCGAGGTCGCCGGTGGCGCTGAAGATGTTGTGGCGGATGCGGAGCACATCGCTGGGGTTGCCGCCGGGCACGCCGCCGTTGTTGCCGTTGGGGTGCAGGAGGATGAGCGGCGGCGGGTCGGCATTGCCGGCGAGCCACTGCGCGAGCGCGGGGTCGCTTTCATCGAGGCGGTAGGTCTTCGAGATTGGGTTGAGCGAACGCGTGTCGCCCCAGATGACGCGGATCGCGACGGTGCGCGGATCGACGCGCGTGTGCTCGAACTCGGTGACGGGCACGTTGGCGGTGATGTTGGCGTTCTGAAGCACGCGCAGCGTGCCCTTCGCCGCGTCCTGGCGGAAGAAGAAGCCCTGCGTGGTCGGCGTCAGCGCAAACTGGCTGCGGAGCACGCCGTCGGCGTCGTCGCTGGAGAGCGCATCCCAGGTCCCGTCGGGCAGCGGCGTGAGGCCGGCCTTGCCGACGAGTTCACCGATGCGCCGGCCGATGATCGCCAGCCCCCCCTGCCCGAAGGCGACGGAGCGCGAGACGGCGGCGGCGCTGGCCTGCTGCGTGGCGGCGCCGGCGAAGAGCGCCGAGAGCCCGAGCACGCCGAGACCGAGGATGATGGTCGCGACGAGCACCTCGATGAGCGTGAACGCGCGCTTTGTGCGTGCGTGCGTCATTGCAACTGCCTCCTTCGCTGCGCGGCGCCGGAGTAACGGTCGAAGCCGATGATCTCGGCGTTCTGATCGATCCAGCGCGTCACGGAGCGGACGAGTTCGTCGAGTTCGTTGTTGGTGGGGCTGAGCGGGTTGGCCTGGTACTGCGCGGAGCCGCGGAAGTCGGGCCAGGGCGCGGCGGAGGTCGCCGGGTGCAGCTCCCACGGGCGGTCGATGCCGGTGCCCGCGACAAGGCGGTTGAGGGAGACGATGGCGAGCTGATCAACCGAGCGAAGAATGACCTCGGGGTTCGGCGTCGGCGTCTGCACGCCCTGCGCGATGAACTCCGGATCGAAGAGGAACGCGTTGTCGTAGGGCTCGGGGCGCGTGCCGGCCGAGAGGGTGTTGTCCACGGGGTCGTCGGGGAACTCGAGGTAAAAGTCGAAGTCCACGGTGCGCCCGTCGCCGTCGTGCATCGGCACGACGGTGCCGTCGGGGCTGAACATCACGAGAAAGCTGTTCGCGTGGCGGACGGCGTTGATCGCGTCGTCGGTCGAAAAGTTGGCGCCGGGCACGGCGTCGCCGAAGATGATCTGCCACATCTCGTCGAGCGAGAGGCCTTCCGCGCGCTTCGCGGCGGTGAGGTCGTCGGTGTCGATGAACAGGCGCGGATCGTTGCGCGGGAAGATCCAGGGGTTCACCAGCCAGGCGCCGTTGTCGGGGTCGATGAAGACCTCGCCGGCGTACCACTGCGCGGTGCGGTCGTCGAGCGTCTCGGGGAGTCGGCCGTTGAGGGCCCCCTGCTCCGGGCTCTGCTGCGCACGGGTCGGGCGCGGCGCGACATGATTGAAGGACATGCCGAAGACCGCCGTGCCCTCGGGCAGCGACACGGGCGTGGTGTTCTCCGCGGGGCGCAGGCCCCAGGCCTTGGTGTCGACGGCGCGACTGACGCCCGGCGTGAGATCGGCGCGCGTGCCGTCGCGCACGAGCTCCACCACCTGCAGCGTGTAGACGCGCTCCTGCGTGTCGAAGAGGAACGCCACGCCGACGGGCTTGCCGTTGCTGATCGCCAGCGCCCGCGCGTTGCCGAGCGTGCCGGTGACGGCGTTGACCGCGCTCGAGAAGCTCGCGGACTCCAGCAGCGTCGCGAACGACGGCACCGTGACCGCGATGAGCGCGAGGATCACCACGATCACCACCAGCAGCTCAAAGAGCGTGAAGGCGGCGCGACGCGTCGCGCGAATCGGGATGGTCAGCAGGCTGCGGATCATCGGTACTCTTTGCTGAACGACCCGCCGGAGGTCGGGTCCGTCGTGTTCGCCGGACCGACTTCGTACGAGTAGAGGTTGTCGTCGAGCGCAAGGATCGCGGCGTTGATCGCGCGATCGGAGTCGTCACGGTCGGCCGTGAGCACGCCGGTCTCGGGCGCGATCTGGTTCGTCACGCCGTAGAGGCGATCGGCGCCGGCGGAGAAGAAGTACGGGCGCCGGTTGACGCAGCGGCCGTAGAGCTCCTGGGCGAGCACGTTCGACGGGTGGACGTAGAAGATGAGCCCGGCGTCGTCGCCGAGCACGGGCCACGACGGGCCGTCGGTGCGCCCGCCGGTCCATCCGTCCCCGGCCCACGCGTCGCGCACCGAGGGCGTGACGTCGGTGCGCTGGCGCTGGTTCTGCCCGGGGTTGCCCGCCGGGCCAGAGCTCGCCTCGATGGGTGTGGGCGTGAGCCACTTGTCGCCGAGGCCTTCGAGGATGGCGTCGGCCTCGCCGTAGCCGCGCACCTGCGCGATGAAGACCGCGGCGTCGGGGTAGCGCGGGTAGATGCGCCCCTGGTACTCGGAATAGGCGCGATCCTGTGACGCGGCGGAGGCGCTGAGTTCGGTGTCGCCGTCGGAGAGGCCGCCGTCGACCATCTCGCCGTCCTCGGCGAAGACATCTCGCCCCGGCACGCTGGAATAGGCGGCGGGCGTGAAGGGCGGGATGGCGTTCTGATTCGCCGCCATGAACTCCTCGAGCGTGCGGTCGAGGCTCTGCAGGACGCTCTCGGTGACGGCTTCCTTGCGGTTGCCGACGAGCGCGGCGCCGCCGGCGATCACGAGGCCGATCAGGATGACGATGATCGAGATCACCACGAGCATCTCGAGCAGCGTGAAGGCGCGCGGGTTGTGCCTGGCGTTGGTCGTCACGGGAGCACCCTGATGTTGTCGCTGACGGACTGCACGAGGTTCTGGAACTGCTGCGGATTGCCGCCCTTCAGAGTCGAGACGAAATCGGCTGCGTCGTAGGACTCGTCGAGCGAGCCGGCGAGGATGCCCTCGTTGTCGGTGGGCGAGCCGGAGTCGGCGAAGGCGCCGTCGGGCCCGGCCGAGAGCAGCGCGTACTTGGCGTTGAGCAGGTCGAGCGCCTGCGCGACATCGAAGTCACCATCGCCGTCGAGGTTCCCCTGCACGGTCGAGGCGCTGAAGAGCTCGAGCGGGATGCGATCGATCGTGCGCTTCGAAGGGTTGTCGCGGTCGCGCGTCGGCCACGTGCGGTAGTAGCGGATCGGTGTGCCCCAGCGGTCTTCAAAAGTCCAGAACTCGCGGACCTGCGGATCGCCGAGTTCGGCCGTGGTCAGCAGCTCCTCGTTCTCGAGGCGCGCGTGGGCGCGGAAGTCGCCGTTGCGTCGCCAGTTCCGCCCGGCGCCGACATCCATATAGGGGCCGTAGCTGCGCCCGGTGAAGGCCGGGCGATGGGTGTCGAGGTCGCGCACACGCGCGCCGCCCCAGGCCTTGTCGGCGCCGGGGTTGCGGATGCCGGGGCCCGCGAAGCCGTCGTGGCGGTTGTCGTCGTCGTCGGGCTGGTAGTCGACGGGGGCGAGTTCGCCGACGCCGACGAGATACAGCGGCAGGCTGAGGGTGCTCATGTACCGCGCGTTGCGCAGCGCCGTGTTGGGGTCGGCCTGGGCGAGCGGATCGACGAACTCGAACTCGTCGAGTTCGGGCTGCGTGCTGGTCGACTCCCATCCCTGCTGGCTGGTGACCATCTCGTCGGGGGCGAGCAGCGGCGGGATGTAGCCGAAGTCGCTCTCGAACTGCTCGATGGCGACGGAGATGTTGCGCATGAACTGCTCGGTGGCGGCGCGCCGGCTGCCGGAGAGGGCGCCGGTGTAGACCGCCCCCGCGATGCCCACGAGCAGCGCGAGCACGACGATGACGACGAGCAGCTCGATGAGCGTGAACGCGCCCCGTCGGGCCGTCGCGCAGTGCGCGGCGATGTGTCGCGTGGTGTTCTGCATTCGAAACCTCGGTTCCTCGGGCGCGCCCGAACGGCGGGTCAGCCGGAGAGCGACTCGATCATCTTGATCATGGGAAGGAACATCGCGACGACGATCGTGCCGACCATGCCGCCGAGGACGATGACCATCGCCGGCTCGATGAGCGACACGAGCGCGCTGACCGCCACGTCGACCTCTTCGTCGTAGGTGTCGGCGATCTTCATGAGCATCGTGTCCATGTCGCCGGTCTCTTCGCCGACGTCGATCATGTTCACGACGATGCCGTCGCAGACCTTCGTTTCGCGGAGCGGACCGGCGAAGGACTCACCCTCGCGGATGGAGTCGTGCACCTTGCCGAGCGCACGCTCGAAGACCCAGTTGCCGCTGGTCTCGCCGGTGATCTTGATGGCTTCCAGGATCGGCACGCCGGCGCTGATGAGCGTGCCGAGCGTTCGCGTGAAGCGGGCGGTCGTCGACTTCTTGATGAGGTCGCCGAAGACGGGCGTCTTGAGGAACGTCCAGTCAAGCACGGCGCGCCCGAAGGGCGTCTTGCGCACGAGCTTGAACAGGATGAACAGCACGAAGGGCGCGATGATGATGTAGATCGCGCCGGGCATCGCCTGGTCGGCGCTCGCGTTGCCGGCCACCCAGCGGCTGGTGTCAATCAGCCAGAGCGTGAGGCCGGGGAGCTCGATCCCGAAGTCCGTGAAGATCTCCTCGAACTGCGGGATGATGAAGTACATGATGCCCGTCAGGATGATCAGCGCGATGCCGATGACCGCGATCGGGTAGATCAGGGCGCCCTTGATCTTGGACTTGAGGCGTTCGGCCTTCTCCATGAACTCGCTGAGTCGCTGGAGGATGACGTCGAGCACGCCGCCGATCTCGCCGGCGTTAACCATCTTGGTGTAGAGCCGGTTGAAGACCTTGGGGTGCTTCGACATCGACTCCGAGAGGCTCTGCCCGGCCTCGACATCGTCGGCGACGTGCTGGAGCACGTTCTTGAGCTTTGAAGGCTTCAACTGGCTCTCGAGGATCTGAATGGAGCGCAGCAGCGGGAGGCCGGCGTCCTGCAGCGTCGAGAGCTGACGCGTGAAGACGGTGAGCTGCTTGGCCTTCACGCCGCCGATGGCGAAGCCCCCGCCCTTCTTCTTCTTGGCGCCGCCACCACCGCCGCCGCCGGACGCGGCCTTCGGGGCGCCGCCCTTCTTCTTGCCCTTCTGCTCCTTGACGGAGGTCGGGTAGAGGTTCTTCAGCTTGATCTGCTGGATCGCCTCGTCGCTGCTGGAGGCCTCGATCGTGCCCTTCTGGGGCTTGCCCGATCGGTCGAGCGCTTCGAACTGGAACGTCGGCATCGTCTCGCTCCCCGCGGCGCATTCCCGCGGCGGCTGGGGTTCACTCTTCCTCGATGGTCTCGCGGACGACCTCGTCGATTGTGGTCAGGCCGTCATAGATGGCGCGGAGGCCGCTGTCGCGCAGCGAGCGCATGCCGCGCTTCTTGGCTTCCTCGCGAAGCACCGCGGTGCTGGCCTCGCGCATGATCAGGTCGCGGAGCGTGTCGTCCATGACCATGATCTCGAAGAGCGCGGTCCGGCCCTTGTAGCCCGAGCCGTGGCAGTAGTCGCAGCCGCGCCCACGCACGAACTTGCGCCCCTTGACCTCCTCGGCGGTGAGGGCGAGCTCCATCAGCTGCTCTTCGGTGGGCGTGTACTCCTCCTTGCACTTCTTGCAGACCGTGCGAACGAGGCGCTGGGCGACGATGCCCTCGATCGTCGCGGTCAGGAGGAACGCCTCGAGGCCCAGGTCGAGCAGTCGCACGACCGAGCTCGGCGCGTCGTTCGTGTGCAGCGTCGAGAAGACCAGGTGGCCCGTCAGCGACGCCTGCACGGCGATCTCCGCGGTCTCGAGGTCGCGGATCTCGCCGACGAGGATGACATCGGGATCCTGACGCAGGAATGAGCGGAGCGCCTTGGCGAAGGTCAGCCCCGCTTCGACGTTCACCTGGCACTGGCAGAGGCCGTCGATGTCATACTCGACCGGGTCCTCGGCGGTGAGGATCTTGGTGTCGATCGAGTTCAGCGCCGCGAGCGCCGCGTACAGCGTGGTCGTCTTGCCCGAGCCGGTCGGCCCGGTGACGACCACGATGCCGTTGGGCTTGCGGATCAGCGTGTTGACGACGTCCAGATCGTCGGGGGCAAGCCCGATGCGGTCGATGCTGAGCTCGACGTTCGAGCGATCGAGCACACGCATGACCACCGACTCTCCGTGCATCGTCGGCAGCACCGCCACACGGAGATCCACCGGGTTGCCCCCGACGACGAGCTCCACGCGACCGTCCTGCGGCAGACGGCGCTCGGCGATGTCGAGATTCGACATGACCTTCACGCGGCTCGTGATCGCCCCGCCGAGGTAGGCCGGCGGGGGCACCATTTCGTAGAGGACGCCGTCGATCCGGTAGCGGATCTTGAACTCGTCCTCGAAGGGTTCGAAGTGGATGTCGCTGGCCCGGTCCTTGATCGCCTGGAGCAGGACGAGGTTCAGCAGCTTGATGACCTTGTTGTCCTCAGACGCCTCCATCACGGCGTCGAGGTCGATCGAGTCGCCGCGGCTGGCGAGCGACTGGAACTTGCTGTCGCTGGCCAGATCGCTGACGACGTCCGTCACCGACTCGGTCTTCGAGTAGTGCTTCTTGATGTACTCGTCGACCTGCCCCTCGTCCGCCACGCAGGCGTCGACCTTGAAGCCCATCAGCAGGCGGAGGTCGTCGACCGCGCGGAAGTTGTTCGGGCTCTTCAGGGCAACCGTCAGGCGACGCCCGGACTTGCTGTACTCGATCGGGACGACCTGATAGGCCTGCGCCGTCTCGGCGGGGATGGCCTCCAGGACCTCCTCATCGATGTCGTAGTCCTTGAGATCAACGAATCGCATGCCCGCCTGGCCGGCGAGGGCCTCCTGGACATCGCGCTCGTTGATGTAGCCGAGCTCCACGAGCAGCTGGCCGATGGGCGCCTTGCGCTCCTTCTGGATGGCCAGCGCCTCGTGCACCTGCTCGCGCGTGACCTTGCCCATCTTGGTCAGGACACGCCCGAGTTTGCGGTTCTTCAGTTCGCTCGGATCAATCGCCATCTGGCTCCACCTTTCGCTGCCTCGAGCGCCCCCTCCGGCGTCCGGGCCAGCGACCGCCAAGACCGCGGCGGCACACGACCCTACGGGGGCCGGAGGGGCCCGTATCCCGTGAAAGCTCGACTATTGTCGATTCGAATCGTTACGACACTGATAAATCAAGCATTCGACCCCTTGCCGCAAGTGGCGGTCAGTCCGATCGAACGCCGAACACTCACTCGCCGGCGCTGACATCCTCGCTGTCGAGCTCGGTCCGTCCGACCTGGCCCCCGGCGCGGTGCACCTTGTCGGTGAGGGCGCCGGGGTCCTTGGAGCGGTCGATCATGTCCTCGGCGGAGATTTTGCCGGCGGAGTAGAGCGACCAGAGGTGGTCGTCGAGCAGCTGCATGCCGAATTTCTTGCCCGTCTGGATCGAGGAATCGATGCGGAAGGACTTGTTGTCGCGGATGAGGTTGGCGATGGCCGGGGTGACGACGAGGAACTCGTAGGCCGCGACCATGCCCTTGGTGTCGATACGCGGGAGCAGCGCCTGGCTGAGGACGCCGATGAGGGCGGTCGAGAGCTGGACGCGGATCTGGTTCTGCTGGCTGACCGGGAAGGCGTCGACGACACGGTCGATCGTCTTGGCGGCGCCGGTGGTGTGCAGGGTGCCGAACACCAGGTGGCCGGTCTCGGCGGCGCGGATGGCGGCCTCGATGGTCTCGAGGTCTCGCATCTCGCCGACGAGGATGACGTCAGGGTCCTGGCGGAGGGCTCGGCGGAGGGCCTCGGCGAACGAGGGCACGTCCGAGCCGACCTCGCGCTGGTTGACGATCGACTTCTTGTGCGGGTGGTAGTACTCGATCGGATCCTCCATCGTGATGATGTGGCGATCGAGTTCGATGTTGATGTAGTTGATCATCGACGCGAGCGTCGTCGTCTTGCCCGAGCCGGTGGGGCCGGTGACGAGGAAGAGGCCTCGCGGGCGCCGGATGAGTTCGGTGATGATCTTGGGCAGGCCGATCTGGTCGATGCCCAGGAGGCGGTTGGGGATCTGACGGCAGACGATGGCCAGGTCGCCGCGCTGGCGGAAGACGGACACGCGGAAGCGTGCGGCCTCGCCGTAGGCGAAGCCGAAGTCGGTGCCGCCCTCCTCCTGCAGTTCCTGCTGGTTGCGCTCGGGCGTGATGGCCTTCATGAGCGTGACCATGTCGTCGGCGTCGAGGACCTTGGTCTGCAGGTTGCGCAACTCGCCGTGGAGACGGAGCGTCGGCGGGCGCCCGGTGGTGAGGTGGAGGTCGCTGGCGCCGGTCTTGATGACGGTGTCGAGCAGTCGGTCGATCTGCACGGTGGCCATGGGGCTGTCGTCCCTTGTTCGCCCGGCGCATCGGCACGCGGGCGGGTTCGTTCGAGACGCCGGCCGGCCGCGATGCGGCGCGTCGGCGGTTCAGTCGGTCACACGCCGACGCCGGCTTCCTCGGCGCCGACCTCGGCTTCCTCGGCGCCCAGGCCTGCGGCCTGCGCGACACGCGCGATCTCTGCGGGCGTCGTCATGCCCTTGAGGATCTTCAGCTTGCCGTCGAGCAGGAGCGGGCGCATGCCGTTCTGGATGGCGGTGGCGCGGATCTTGGCGATGGAGGCGCCCTCGAAGGCCTGCTGACGGATCTGCGAGGTCATGACCATGAGCTCGTAGATGCCGCGCCGGCCCTTGTAGCCCGCGCCGTTGCAGGTGTCGCAGCCGACCGCCTTGTAGACGGTGTTGTTGGCGAGGTCTTCCTTCGTGATCGAGCAGAGGCGGAGGTACTTCTTGTCCGGCTCCGGGTCGGGCTGCTTGCAGTTGGGGCAGAGCACGCGGATGAGGCGCTGGGCGAGGATCGCCTGGATCGACGACGCCACGAGGAACGGCTTGATGCCCATGTCGATGAGGCGCGTGATCGCTGACGGGGCGTCGTTGGTGTGCAGCGTGGAGAAGACGAGGTGGCCGGTGAGCGCGGCCTGAATCGCGACCTCGCCCACTTCCTTGTCTCGAATCTCGCCGACAAGCACGATGTTCGGCGCCTGACGGAGCATCGACCGGAGGATGTTGCTGAAGCCCAGCCCGATGTCGTCGCGCACCTGGCACTGGTTGATGCCCTTGAACGCGTATTCGATCGGATCCTCGGCGGTGATGATCTTGCGATCGGGCGTGTTGAGGATGTCCAGCGCGGTGTAGAGCGTCGTCGTCTTACCGGAGCCGGTCGGGCCGGTGACGAGGAAGATGCCGTTCGGGCGCCGGATGATCTTGTTGAACAGCTCGAGCGTGTCGGCTTCGAAGCCAAGGTTCTCCAGGCCGATGCGCACGGCGTCGGGGCGGAGAATACGGAGCACCACGCTCTCGCCGTGGTACGCGGGGCAGGCCGAAACACGGAAGTCGATGACGTCCTCATCGACGGGCAGCTTGATGCGTCCGTCCTGCGGGATGCGCTTCTCGGCGATGTTCATGCCGGCCATCAGCTTGAGGCGGGCGAGCACGCCGTTCTGCATGCGCTTCGGGAGGTTGTCGCGCTCCATGCACACGCCGTCGATGCGGTAGCGCAGGCGGACGCGGTCGTTCATCGGCTCGATGTGGATATCCGAGGCGCGCATCTTCACGGCTTCCATGAGGATGCGGTTGCAGAGCTTGATGATCGGGGCGTCGTCGGCGCTGCGGTCGATCGAGGCGTCCACCGACTTGTCGAGCGAGCGGTCGATCGACTCGCTGACGAGCGACTCGGACGACTCGACCATGCGCGGCGCGCCGAGCTTGTTCTCGATGTAGTGCTTGATGCGGCTCTTGGGGGCGATGACCGCGTCCACGTCCACGTTCAGGCGGAAGCGGAGCATGTCCATCATCTCGAGGTCCATTGGGTCGTGGACCAGGAGCTTGAGGCGGTTGCCCGACTTACCGACCGGCAGCACGGTGTGCTTGCGGATCATCTCCTCGGGCATGAGCTTCGCGTCGATCTGGCTGGTGAGCGCCTGGTCGGACATGTCGCCGTAGGGCAGACCGAACTGCTTGGCGATCGCCTTGGCGACGTCCTCGTCCTTCACGACGCCGGACTCGGCGAGCGCCTCGCCGATGCGCTTGCCGGCGGGCTTGGACTTCATGATCTCGTCAATCTGGGCCTGCGTCGCCGCGCCCATCGCCACGAGGATCTCACCGAGCTTCTTGCGTGAACGGGCCATAGCTCTCCACTGTCAATCGCGGCCGGGCGAGCCGGCCGGCGGAAACGCACCCCGTCCGCCCAGGTCCGGGCGGCGCGCCGGCGCGAAAGGTTGCCGAAAATGCGGGACGACCGGGGCCATTATGCTCTGCCCGATCGACGCCCGCAAAGACGCGCCCGACCGCGGCGACCTGCGCCGGGGCGGGTCGCCTGCCGTCGGACGCTCCGCTGATGCCGCAGACACAACTCCTCATCACCGCCGGCCCGACGCATGAGCCCATCGACGAGGTCCGCTACCTCGCGAACCGCTCCAGCGGGCGATTGGGCGTCGCCATCGCCGACGCCGCCGCCCGGCGCGGCTGGCGCGTGACGATGCTGCTCGGGCCGACGCACCTCTCTGTGTCCGATACGAATGTCGACCTGCACAGGTTCCGAACGGCGGCCGACCTCGAGGCCCTGCTCCGCGAGCACGCCCCCCACTGCGATCTGCTCATCATGGCCGCCGCCGTCGCCGACTACCGCCCGGCGGCCCGAAGCGCCGGCAAGATCGAGCGAACCGACCAGGCCCTGACCGTCACGCTCGAGCCGGTGCCCGATCTGATCGCGGCTTGTGCCCGGGCCAAGCGTCCTCATCAGCGGTTTGTCGGCTTCGCCCTCGCGGCGCGGGAAGGCCTGGAGGCGGCGGCGCGGGCGAAGATGGCGCGGAAGGGGCTGGACGGCATCGTCGCCAATCCGCTGGAGACGATGGACGCCGAGACCGTCGAGGCGATCCTGATTGCGGGCGAGGCCGTCGCCAGGACACAGGGGCCGGTTTCGAAGGCGGCATTCGCGGAATGGCTGCTCGACAGGCTCGAAAGCCCTTGACCCGATCAGCTTTCGAACTCCACGCGTTCGCGGCGGGCGGGTACTCCTGCCCGGGCACTCCCCCTATGAAGGGTATTTTCTAGCCTAAATTGCCCATATTGCCCCTTCTACGCCGGTGCAGCGTCCGTTACGCTGCGATTTCGCGGCCCCCGGTTTGGGGACATTGACCGGGATCTGGTCGCGAATGGGTGGGAGATGTGCGGCCCGCAACACGGGCCCGAGGGAAGGAAGGCGTCAGATGTCGATTCGAGTCGCTTCAATCGCCGGGGCAGCGCTGGTTCTTGCCAGTGCAAGCATCGCCTCGGGCGCAACATACTCATTCGTGAACATCACTGGCAACGATGTCGCCAACGCGGCTGCAGGCGAAGCGCAGTTGTCCGTGGAAGTGACCTCGTACAGCGCGTCGCAGGTGCTGTTCACCTTCAAGAATGTCGGCGCTGACGCAATGTCGATCACCGATGTGTACTTCGACGACGGCTCGCTGCTCGGTTTGGCGTTCCTGATCGACGCCGACGACAACGGCGGCGATTCAGGCGTCGACTTCAGCCAGGGCGCAAGCCCGCCCAACCTGCCCGGCGGCAACGGCATCAACTTCAACACGACGGCTGGATTCCTGGCCGACTCCGATCCGCCCGCGCAGCCCAACGGTGTGAACCCGGGTGAGACGCTGGGCGTGGTCTTCAACCTCGTCGGTGGCCAGACGCTCGCCGATGTGATCGCGGCCCTGGACCTTGGCCTCGCGAACCCCGGCCAGGATGTGGTCGGCGGTTTGCGCATTGGTATCCACGTGCAGGGCTTCGCCAACGGCGGCAGCGAGTCGTTCGTGAATGGCGACGACCCGGACTCCCCTCCGGACTCGGTCCCGCTGCCTGGTCCGGCAGCGCTCGGTCTGGCCGGTCTGGCGCCCCTCGCGCTGCGTCGCCGGCGCTGAGCTTCGTACTCGGACCTGACTCCAGGACGCCCCGGCCTCGCGCCGGGGCGTTTTTCTGCGCGCTCAAGGTCCGGGAAGGAGAATCCCCTCCTGATTTCCCCTGATTGGCCTGCGCGATCCTTGCATGCCCCCCACTTCCGGGTAGTCTCACCCATAGCACAGCATTGCGGGGGGAGATCCTGGTGAGACGCCGGGCCGCCGCACAGGGAGAACGGGAGACCAGATATGTGCACGAAGACGGTTCTTGCGGCCGGCGTGATCGCCGCCGCGGGGCTCGCTGCCCATGCAGGGGCGGCGACCTACTCATTCACGAACGTGACGGGCAACGATGTGGCCAACGCCGCCGCGGGCGAGGCACAGCTGTCGGTCTCGGTGAGCGACTACGCGCCGGGTCAGGTGCTCTTCACCTTCATGAACAGCGGCCCGCTGGCGATGTCGATCACCGATGTCTACTTCGATGACGGCACGCTGCTGGGCATCGCGGCGCTGATCGACAGCGACGACAACGGCGGCGACAGCGGCGTCGACTTCACGCAGGGCGCCAGCCCCGGCAACCTGCCCGGCGGCAACGGGATCGACTTCAACGCCACCAGCGGCTTTACGGCGGACTCCGATCCGCCCGTGCAGCCCAACGGCGTGAACCCCGGCGAGACGCTCGGCGTCGTCTTCAACCTGATCAACGGCATGAGCTTCGCTGACATCATCGCGGCGCTCGACCTCGGCCTTGCCAACCCGGGCGTCGACATGCTCGGCGGCCTGCGCATCGGCATCCATGTTCAGGGCTTCGCCAACGGCGGCAGCGAGTCGTTCGTCAACGGCGGCGACCCGGACACCCCGCCGGACATCATCCCGCTGCCCTCGAGCGTCGCCCTCGGCGCCGCGGGCCTGGCCCCGATGGCGTTCCGGCGCCGTCGCCGCTGATCCTGCGATTGCAACTCGAATCCCGAACCCCCTGTCGCCTGCGACAGGGGGTTTTTCATAGGTTTGGCGTGCCGGGCCTTCCGCTCGGGCAAAACCCCTTGAGCTGGCGGGGAAGTCCGTGTAATGTACGGGCGCATAGCACTCGGAGGGCTTGAGAGAGGCCTCCTACGCACAGGGATATGGCCCGGCACAGGGCCAGGGAGAAAGTCACATGCTTCGCGCACTCGCTGCGGCGTGCGTGGTCGCTTGCGCATCGGGCGCTTCGGCCGCGACCTACTCGTTCGTCCAGATCGGCGACCTCGGCGGCGCGCAGAACAGCGCGTTCAATGTCGCCAGCCAGCTCTTCGTGGATGTCACGAACGAGGGTGGGGGCCAGGCGCGCTTCACCTTCCGGAACACCGGCCCGCTGGCGTCGACGATCAGCGAGATCTACTTCGACGCTGAGAACAGCGCGCTGGTCAGCCTCGCGTCGATCATCAACGGTGCGGGCGTGAACTTCACCACCGGCGCCAATCCGAGCGACCTCCCCGGCGGCGGCCCCATCGGCTTCACCGGCGAAATGGCGTTCAACACCGAGGCCGTCCCGCCGCCGAGCACCCACGGTGTGGATCCCGGCGAGCAGGTGTCGCTGATCTTCAACATCTCGACGAACTTCGGCACGCTCCTCGGCCAGATCGACAGCGGCGTGATCTGGATGGGCCTGCATGTCATCTCTCTGCCGGACGGCCAGAGCGACGGCTATGTGAACAACGGTGAGGACACCCCGCCGGATGTCGTGCCGCTGCCCACGGGCGTCGCGCTCGGCCTGGCCGGCCTTGCGCCGCTGGCGATGCGTCGCCGGCGCTGATCGCGCCCGCCGGTTCTGATTTGCGTTTCTCAGCGGCCCCGCCGGCACACGGCGGGGCCGCTGTCGTTTTGTGCAGAGCGGTCGCGACGATCCGGACGCGCCGATATCCTGCCCGGCTTCGCGGATGCCGCTGTAGCTCAACTGGTAGAGCGCGTGATTTGTAATCTCGAGGTTGCGGGTTCGAGTCCCGCCGGCGGCTTTGGGGTCTCGCGCGGGTTCGTGTTGCAACGGCGCGATGCGAGGCCTACTGTTTCCGCCTTCCGACGCCCGTCGCTGGGCGCGGTCGGGGCGAATGCCGGAGTGGTCAAACGGGGCAGGCTGTAAACCTGCTGGCGAAAGCCTTCGGGGGTTCGAATCCCTCTTCGCCCACTTTCCAGACGCCCGGTCCGACCAGGATCGGGCGTTTTCATGCGCCGGCGGCGGGTGCATCGGCATCGCCGGAAGCCGGTACATCCCCGCGTCTCCTCCATGCCAGCGCCCGGGCTTCCCCTGCACGGGCCGGCGCACCAGCGCGGTGTGAACAGTCGCCGCGGACCGGCTCCTCCCGGTCCGCGGCGGTTTTTTCGCGCCGGCGCCCCCGCGCCTCGGGGGCGCGAGCGGCTATACATTCCGGCCATGAACGAGACCCTGACCGTTGCGTTGTTGAGCGAGGTGTTCTTCGAGGCCGACGCGGAGGCGCGTCTGCGCGAGCGTCTTGTCGAATCGAAAGAGCGCGGGGCGGAGCTCGCGGTGCTCCCGGAGATCGGCTGCAATCCGTGGTCGCCGGCGACGAAGGCTCGGCGCGATGACGATGCGGAGCCGATCGGCGGCCGGCGACACCAGATGCAGCAGCGTCTGGCCCGAGAGGTCGGGATCGGGCTGGTCGGCGCCTCGATCGTGACCAACGAAGCGGGGAGTCGGCGGAATCGCGCGCTGGTGTTCGACGCCCACGGCGAGCAGTTGGGCTGGTACGAGAAACTGCATGTTCCCGACGAGCCGGGGTTCTGGGAGCGCGACCACTACGACCCCGGGACGACCTTCCCGCAGCGCATCGATGGGTTTTCGATGCCGATCGGCGTGCAGATCTGCTCGGACATGAACCGGCCGGAGGGGTGTCATCTTCTTGGAGCGCAGGGGGTTGAGGCGATCCTGGCGCCGCGTTCGACGGAGCTTGCGACCTGGCGGCGCTGGCGGCCGGTGCTGATCGCCAACGCGGTCACCTCATGCGCGTATGTGCTGACGGTCAACCGCCCGGCGCCGGAGCAGGGCGTGCTGATTGGCGGGCCGACGTTCGTCGTGGGGCCGGATGGCGAGGTGCTCATCGAAACGACCGAATCGCTCGCGGTGGTGACGCTGGAGCGCGCGGCGATCGAGCGAGCGCGCCCGGCCTATCCGGGGTACCTGCCGGTTCGCGCTGATCTGTACGCCGAGGGATGGGCGAAGGCCGCCGAGCAGATGCGTGGCGCACGCGCGCGGGGCGTCGCGGCGAACGGTCGCGTCGAGGCCTGACACGCGGGAGCGCGGTCAGCGAACGGGCTGGCGGGCTCGGCGGACGGCGCCGATGTCGCGCCGGACCTGCTTGCCCTCGAAGTGGATCGCGTCGCACGCGGCGAGCGCCTTGCGTCGTGCGCCGTCGAGGGTGTCGTCGAGGGCGGTGACGCCCAGCACGCGCCCGCCGGCGGTGACGATGCGACCCTCCTCATCGCGCTTCGTCCCGGCGTGGAAGACGACGACATCGTCCATGGCCTCGGCCTCGTCGAGGCCGCTGATGACATCGCCGGTGCGCGGCTTGTCGGGGTAACCGGCGCTGGCGAGCACGACGCAGCAGGCGACGCGCGGATCGCTGTCGATCGATGCGTCTTCGAGGCGCCCGGTGGCGGTGCGGTGGAGGGTGTCGAGGAGATCGCCGGTCCATCGCGCCATCAGGGGCTGGCACTCGGGGTCGCCAAAGCGGACGTTGAACTCGAGGACCTTCGGCCCGGCGTGGGTGAGCATCAGGCCGGCGTAGAGAACGCCCCGGTAGTCGACGCCCTCGCGGCGCAGCGCATCGACAGCGGGAACGAGGACATCGCGCTGGACCATCGAGAGCGTGCGGTCGTCGAGCAGCGTGGCGGGGCAGAACGCGCCCATGCCGCCGGTGTTGGGGCCTTCATCGCCCTCGCGCAGGCGTTTGTGATCCTGGCAGGGGTCGAGGACGTAGATGGTGCGCCCGTCGACGAGCGCGAGCACGGAGGCCTCGGGGCCGTCGAGGCGTTCTTCGATGACGACGGTGGCGCCGGCGTCGCCGAAGTCGCGGCGCACCATGATGCGCTGCACGGCCTCGACGGCCTCTTCCAGCGAATCGGGCACGATGACGCCCTTGCCCTTGGCGAGTCCGGCGGCCTTGACGACCTGCGGGGTCTCGCGCGTCTCCAGGAAGGCGATTGCGCCGTCGGGGTCGGTGAAGGTGCGCGAATCGGCGGTGGGGATCGACGCAGCGCGCATGATCTGCTTGGCCCAGGCCTTGTCGGCTTCGAGGCGGGCGCCGCCGGCGTCGGGGCCGAAGACGGCGGTGGCGTCAGTTCGGAGCTTGCCCGCGAGGCCGGCGGCGAGGGGGTCCTCCGGGCCGAT
>JBICHM010000016.1:0-3419 GCA_043101835.1 Phycisphaerales bacterium
CGACGAGTCGCGCCTGGCCGCGATCGCGGCGTAATTTCCCGGGCGCCTCGAACGCCTCTATGTCGACTACACCGGCGTCACCGTGCGCCGGGGCGATCACATGGCGGAGGTCTTCAGCCCCGAGCTGCTCGCGGCGCAGGAAGAGCTGCGCCAGTCGCGCGCCGCCGTGGCCTCGATGCAGGAATCCAGCGACACCGTGCGCAGCGTCACCGATGCGACACTTGAGGCGGCGCGGGAGAAACTCCGGCTCTGGGGCCTGACCGACGATCAGATCGCATCGATCGAGACCAGCGATCAGCCGCTTCGCACCGTGACGCTCTACGCGCCGATCAGCGGCGTTGTCATTGATAAGCAGGCCGTCGAGGGCCGGTACATCGAGACGGGGCAGGAAATCTATCGCCTCGCGGATCTCGACCGCCTCTGGGTGCGCCTCGACGCTTACGAGAGCGACCTGCCCCTGCTGCGATACGGGCAGGCCGTCACGTTCACGACCGATGCGGTCCCGGGTGATGCGTTCGAGGGCGTCGTCGCCTTCATCTCGCCCGTCGTCGACCCGGTCAGCCGCACCGTTGCGGTGCGCGTGAATGTGGACAACAGCGACCGGCGGCTGAAGCCGGGCATGTTCGTGCGCGCCACGGTGGAGGCGGAGGTCGGCGAGCGCGGCGCCGTGGTCGACGCCACCCTCGCCGGCATGTGGATGTGCCCGATGCACCCTGAGGAGACCAGCGACGGCGAGGATGCCTGCCGCATCTGCGGCATGGATCTCGTGCCCGCCGAGGACCTCGGCTATGTCGTCGACCCCGGCGCCGTCGAGGCGCCGCTGACGATCCCCGCGACGGCGCCGCTGATCACGGGCCGCCGCGCCGTCGTCTATGTGCGCGATCCCGACGCCGAGCGCCCGACCTTCACGGGTCGCGAGGTGACGCTCGGCCCGCGCGCCGGCGACCGCTACATCGTGCGCGCCGGGCTCAAGGAGGGCGAGCAGGTGGTCGTGGAGGGCGCGTTCCGCATCGACAGCGCAATGCAGATCCGCGCCCAGCCCAGCATGATGAGCCCGCCGGTCGCCGGCGAGGCGGAGGCAGAGGCTGCGCCGGCGCCGGTGCGTGAGACGGCCGACCCGGCGTTTCGCGCCTCGATCGCGCCGGTGTACGACGCCTATTTCGCCGTGCAGGAGGCGCTCGCCGATGACGATCTCGAGGCCTTCCGCCAGAGTGCCAGGTCGCTGCACGACGCCGTGCGCGCTATTGACGGCGCAGCCCCGGCGTCGTGGCCGGAGCTCCGCGACCGCTTCCTGACGAGCGCTGAGCATGTCGATCATTTCGCTTCGCTCGATGAAGCGCGCGTGCCCTTCGAGGCGTGGTCGATGGCCGCGCTCGAACTCGAGGCGCGCTACGGGCACGCCGGCGATGCGACGCACTACGAGGCATACTGCCCGATGGCCTTCGATTTCGAGGGCGCCTCGTGGCTGCAGCGGGCCGACGAGATCGACAACCCCTACTTCGGCGACATGATGCTGCGCTGCGGCGAGATCCGGCGCGTCTTTGCGCCCGTGGGGGGTGACCGGTGAACCACGACGGCACTGGGCGCGGGCCGGTCAACACGGTCATCCGGTTCTTCCTCGAGCAGCGCCTCGGCGCCGCGATCCACGCGGCGACGCTGGTGCTCTGGGGCCTCATGGCGGCGCCTTTCGGCTGGAGCGCGCCCGGTGTGCCCAGCGATCCCGTGCCGGACGACGCCAGCCCCGACCTCGGCGAGAACCAGCAGATCGTCTTCACCGAGTGGCCCGGGCGTTCGCCGCAGGACATCGACGACCAGGTCACCTACCCGTTGACGGTCGCGCTGCTCGGCGTGCCGGGTGTGCGCGATGTGCGCAGCATGTCGATCTTCGGGTTCTCGTCGATCTTCGTGATCTTTGAGGAGGGCGTCGAGTTCTACTGGTCGCGCTCGCGCATCCTCGAGAAGCTCGCGAGCCTCCCCGCCGGAACGCTGCCCGAGGGCGTCAGCCCGGCGCTCGGGCCGGACGCGACGGCGCTCGGACAGGTCTTCTGGTACACGCTCGAGGGACGCGACGCCGACGGAAACCCCGCGCCCGGCTGGTCGCCGGCCGAGCTGCGCAGCATCCAGGACTGGCAGGTCCGCTACGCGCTCGCGGCGACTGAGGGCGTCGCCGAGGTGGCCTCCATCGGCGGCTTCGTGCAGGAATACCAGGTCGATGTCGACCCCGACGCCATGCGCGCCTTCGGCGTCACGCTCGCCGATGTCTTCACGGCGGTGCGACGCAGCAACATCGATGTCGGCGCCCGCAGTGTGGAGATCAACAAGGCCGAGTACCTCGTGCGCGGCCTCGGCTTCATCGAGAGCCTCGAGGATCTCGAAACGACCGCCGTCGGCTCCCGCGCTGATGCGCCGGTGTACCTGCGCGACATCGCGCATGTAACCCTGGGCCCCGCCGCGCGGCGCGGCGCCCTCGACAAGGCGGGCGCGGAGGCGGTGGGGGGCGTCGTGGTCGCACGACACGGCGCCAACCCGCTCTCTGTGATCGAGGGCGTGCAGGCCACGATCGCGGAGATCGCTCCGGGCCTCCCGCGCAGAACGCTCGACGATGGAACGGTCAGCCAGGTGACCGTCGTTCCCTTCTACGACCGAACCGGCCTCATCCACGAGACGATCGGCACGCTCGAGGCGGCGATCGAACAGCAGATCCTCGTGACGATCCTCGTGGTCGTGGTGATGGTAACGCATCTGCGCAGCAGCCTGCTGATCACCGGCCTCCTGCCGATCTCCGTGCTGGCGACGTTTATTGCAATGAAGACGGCCGGCGTCGACGCCAACATCGTCGCGCTCTCCGGCATCGCGATCGCCGTCGGCACGATCGTGGACATGGGCATCGTGCTCACTGAGAACATCCTCCGGCGTCTCGAGGAAGCCGGGGACGATGCGGATCGGTTCGCGGTCGTGCTGCACGCCAGCCAGGAGGTGGGCGGCGCCGTGCTGACGGCGGGGCTGACCACCATTGTCTCCTTCCTGCCGGTCTTCAGCCTGGAGGCGGAAGAAGGCCGGCTCTTCAAGCCGCTGGCCTACACGAAGACCTTTGCGCTCGCGGCGTCGATCCTCGTCACGCTCACGATTCTCCCGGCCGCGGCGTACCTCCTGATGGGTCGGAAAACGCCCCGCGCCCTCGCGCGACGCACGCTGGGCGTCCTCGTTGCGGCCGGCGGCGTCGGCGTCGTCATCTGGGGGCCGCTCTGGGCAGGCCTGCTACTGGCGGGCTTCGGCGTGTACTTGGCCGTCGAGCCCTCGCTGCCGACGCGCATCGCCCGGTGGTCGCGCTGGTCGGCGAACCTCGTCGCGGCGGCCGTCGTGCTCGCGGCCCTCGCGCGCGTCTGGGCGCCGCTGGGCTACAGCCGTTCGTTCCTGGC
>JBICHM010000017.1:0-5491 GCA_043101835.1 Phycisphaerales bacterium
CCTGCGAGCGCCTCCGCGCCGCCGGCGCCTGACTCGCGCCGGCGACGGCGGCCGACGAATCCGCGCCCTACACTCGCCCCATCGACAGCGACCAACTCCAACTCGGCCCCGAAGAGATCGACATCGATCAGCTGATCCTGATCGCCACCGGCGCGCACCTGCGCAGCGAGGTGGGCGACAGGCCGCTGGCCTATGCGCTGCGCGAGGAAATGCTGCGCAGGCTCGAGGGTCGCTTCCCCGACGGTTCGCCGCTGGATGTCATCGTCTGCAGCGATGTGTGGCGCCTGAACGACGAGTCGCTGAACACGGTGCCGACCGTCAGCATCGGCGGCCCGGGTGTGAACGCCTACTCGGCGTACCTGGGCGACAAGTTGCCGAGCGTCTTCGTCATCGAGGACCGCCTCATCGTGCAGGCGGACCTCGAATGGGAAGACCTCATCGCCTGCTGCTGGGGCATGGATCACGCCCTGACCGTGCAGGCAGTCGAGGCGTTCATGGATCGGTACCTCGACGACTATCTCGATGCGGTGCTGCACGCAATCTACGACGAAGCCGAGTAGGAACGGAGCCGAAGAGGCCGTCACTTCCCGACGCAGAATGACGCGAAGACGCGCCCGATGACATCGTCGGGCTCGATGCGACCGCTGACCTCACCGAGCGCATCGAGCGCCGCGCGCATCGCGCCGGCGATCAGCTCCGCGTCCGCCAGGCGCTGGGACTCGCGCACGGGCCGCACCAGCGAGAGCGCTTCGTCGAGCGCGACCGCGGCTCGATCGAGCGCCGCCCGATGGCGCGGCAGCACGACGAGCGCATCGGCGCTCCGCGCACCCGAGGCCTCCGCCCCATCTCGCATGGCGCGTCGCAGCGCGTCGAGATTCCAGCAGTCCAGCGCGCACACACCCACGGCGCCCGCCGGCGTCGGCCCCGGCAGGTCGGCCTTGGTGCGGATGCGCAGCACCGTCGCCGGCGTTGACGGCAGCGTTCCTTGCGCAAACCGCCCGGTCGGGTCGCACCAGAGCACGACATCGGCATCGCCGATGGCCTCCCGCGCCGCCTCCTGCGCCGCGCGATCGGCATGGCCGCTGAACCCGGCGTCGAGCCCCGCAACATCCACCAACGCTGCGACGATCGCGAGCGGCCCGTCGCCGAGGCGGATCCGCTCGCGCAGCGCATCGCGCGTCGTGCCGCGGGCCTCGGCAACCACGGCGCGCCGGCGCCCGAGCAGCGCGTTGAAGAGGGTGCTCTTTCCGGCGCTCGGAGCCCCGGCGAGCACGATCACCGGCTCGGCGCCTCCCACGGCGCGCGTCGGCGCGCCGACCTCGCCGATCGCGTCGCGCACCGACTCCAGGTGCTCGAACAGCGGGGCGGGCGCGATCGCGACAACATCCTCCTGATCGGTGAAGTCGATCCCCGCTTCCACGAGCGCCAGGGCGCCGGCGAGGTCATCGGCGAGCGCACGCCAGCGCGCGCCCGACTCGCCCCGGAGCAGGCGGCCCGCGGCGTCGAGTTCCGCGGCGCTCCGCGCCCCGATCGCCATCGCCACCCCCTCGGCCTGCTCGATCGAGAGGCGCCCCGCGAGATAGGCACGGGCGCTGAACTCACCGGGGGCGGCGAGGCGCACCCCCTCATGTGCGAGCAGCGCTTCGAGCACACGCTCGACGACGAGCGGCGCGCCCGGAACGGTCAGCTCCGCGCAGTCTTCCCCGGTGTAGGAGCGCGGCCCCGGCATGCAGGCGGCCAGCGCCGGCAGTGTCGCGCCGGCGAGCGAGAGGCGAACCCGATGGGCGCCGCGACCGAGGGACCAGTCGACCCCAATCGCGCCGAGGGCGTCGGCGACATCCGGGCCAGAGCAGCGGACGATCCCGCGCGGCGCAAGGCCCGGCGGCGTGGCGACGGCGGCGATGGTGTCGCCGGCGCGCATCGATCAGCGCTTCTTGTTGCGCGGCTTGTACTTCGAGCTCTGGTCGCGCTGCTTCGAGAACGGGTTGGCCGGCGCTTCGTTCCGAACGCGCTTGCGCTTCATCGCTTGCGCGGGCTTCTTCGGCTGGAGGTCCATCTGATCGATGTGCGCCCGGATGTAGCGACTCTCGAGGATGCCCAGCGTCGAGTTGGTGATGAAGTACACGCTCAACCCGCTCGGCGCGTTGTACATGATGAGCGGGAACATCACGACCATCATCACGCGCATGATCTTCTGCTGCGTCTCCTGCTCCGGCGTCATCGATGCGCTGGGCGGAGGCGTCAGGTACTTCTGCTGCACGTAAAAGACGGCCCCGAGCAGGAGCGGCAGGATGTTGATCGCGTTCACCTCGCCGACGAGCGGCAGGCTGAAGCCGCTGCCAAAGGCGATGAAGCGGTCCGGCGCCGAGAGATCGGCGAGGAAGGCCCAGTTGCCGCCGGTCACGGCCTGGAAGACCCCGAAGAACGCCGGCTCATGGCGGAGGTCGAAGGCAAAATACAGCATCGCGTAGAGCGCGATCCACACCGGGCTCTGCAGGAACATCGGCAGGCAGCCGAGGGCGCCGGTGAAGGAGACCCCCTCCTCGCGCATCAGGCGAGCCATTTCCTGCTGGAGACGCTTCGGGTCGTCCTTGTACTTCTCCTGCAGCTTCTTCTGCTTGGGCGCGAGCGCCTGCATCTGCTTGCTGAAGCGCTGCAGCGAGATCTGGCTCTTCTTCGTGACCGGGTGCAGGATCGTGCGCACGATCACGACGAGCAGCATGATCGCCAGCGCCCAGTCGAAGACCAGGTAGTTGTGCGCAACGCCGAGAATCCACAGCAAGCCCTTGGCGAGCGGCTGGAAGGTGCACCAGGCGCACATCCCTCCGAAGTTGTAGACCACGAGGCGCTGGAGCCCGAGGTAGGTGTAGGTCTCCTCCTCGCCCAGCGTCTTTCGCCACAGCGGGCCGGCGTAGGCGGCGAGACTGAGGTCGAGCGTCTCGCCCGCCTCGGCGACCATCGGCTCGCTGTGCAGTTCGAGCAGCATGGTCGTCTGCATGACGCCCGCGCCGGGCTGCTCGGCGACAGTCGTGCGGTACACCCGATCGCCAAGGCGCAGCGTCTTGTCCGCGAGCGGAAGCGCGTTGACATCGCGCACCGGCGTGTGCACCGCGAACGCGAAGTAGCGGTTTGTCATCGCCGCCCAGACGAGTTCTTCGCCTTCGCGCGTCTTGTCCGTCGGCCAGAGACGGCCGTTCGCATCCAGCGGCTTCTCGATCGCCGCCTGACGCGTCTTGCCGGGGGTCGCTTCCACGAACTGGCGCGACGCGTCACGCCCCACCGGCAGCAGGTGCCCGAATGTCAGCCGGCGCTTGTCACCGCCGTACAGCGTCTCATCCTCGGGCAGGTCCACCGGGCCGTACTGAATCCACCGCACGCGCAGTGCGCGCTCAGTCAGGTTCTCGAATCGCTGGTCGAGGAAGATGTCGTAGGAGACCGGCCGCAGCGTGAATCGACGCGTGATGCGCGCCACCGGCGCGTCGTCGGCGTCGACGATCATCGCCTCGAACGCGCCGCGTCCGAGCGGGCGCCAGATCCACCGGTCCGCGACGCCGCTGGCGTAGAGGTCCACGGTCTGGCCGTCGATCTCGACGCTGCGCGCGGCGAGCGATGCGACCGTGACGCCGCGAACAAGGCTGCGCGACTGGATCTCGTAGTGATCCTGCTTGCGGAGCGTCTCGTAGTACTCGCGCAGCGTGATCGACTCGATGCCGGCGCCCACGGGCGTGAAGGTGACCTCCGCGAGCGCCTCGGCGTCGTCGGTGACGCTGCCGATCGGCTCGAGCGGGCGTTCGGGGGCCGCGAACAGCTGCGCCCGAAGCGGGCCGGACGACGCGCCACCTGCCTGCGGGGCGATGGCGCCCGCTTCAGTCGGCGTCGTTGTGTCCTGGCTCTGGCCGTCCTCCGGGCCCTGCGGGGTCAGCTCCGCCGGCTGCACATCAGGCTGGGCGGCTGACGCGACGGGCTCGCCCTGCAACGGCTCGGAGGCGGCGCCCTGATCGGCTGCCAAGTCAGCGTCGGTCGCATCGGCGCCGTTCGTCGCCAGCGTCGTGTCGGCGGGGGTCTCCGCCGGCGGCGTGGCGACCGGGCCGGCCGGGGTCTGCGGGGCGCTGGAGCGCCACACCGACACGGCAAGCAGGCCGCCCAGCGCGATGGCGAGGATGGGGACGACGATCCGCGCGGTGGTGTTCTTCTCTCGGGGCATCGTGTGTGCGCGTGTCTCGGCGGGTGCGATCGGTGTGCGTCACGAGGCGCCTGCCGGGCGTCGCGATGCGTCGGCGTGGGCGGCGCTCAGCGGCCTTCGGCGAGGCGGTCGCCGAGCCAGTCGTTCAACTCGGGCGCGGCGTAGATGAGTTGCTGCGTCCTGCTGATGTCGTAGGGCACGCGGATGAACTGGGCGCGATCCTCGTGCAGAATCGCGTACGCCGCGCGCGGGTCGCCGTCGCGCGGCTGTCCGACCGAGCCCACGTTGATGACGGCCTTCTCCCCGGCCACGAAGCGATACTCGTTGTTGCCGAGTTCGTCAGGCGGGTAGAAGTCCGGCTCGTCGGTGAAGACGCCGGGCACATGCGTGTGGCCGACGATGCACAGGTGGTCGATGCGGTCGAAGATGGATCGCAGTTTGTCCGGCGCGTTCACCGCGTCGTCGGGGAAGATGTACTCGCTGATCGGCTTGCGGGGCGAGCCGTGAACGGCAAGGGTCGGGAACTCCATCCCAGGGAAAGTCTCGACAACGCGCACTTTCAGGCCGCCGAGGAACTCGTACCGGGTGCGGCGCTTGTCGGCGTCGCCTTCGGAGTCGAACTGATCGCGCGTCCAGTAGGCCGCCGCGGCGGCGCCGGGGTTGAAGTTGGTCGGCTCGTAGAGCACCGCGAAGTCGTGGTTGCCCAGGAGCGACCACGCGCAGCGGTCGGCGACCAGATCGACGCTCGCGCGCGGCTCGGGGCCGTACCCGATGATGTCGCCGAGGCAGACGATGCGGTCGATCCCCTTCGACTCGATGTCGGAAAGGACGGCGCGCAACGCCTCGGCGTTGCCATGGATATCGCTGATGACCGCAGTTGGCACGCGAGCCTGCTCCCTGGGAAAGGCGGTCATGCTACGGGGGCCGGGGTGGCCCGGCAACGCATAGATCGCCCTGGGAGGAAACGGCCCGCGCACCAATCGCGCTTCAGGCGAGCGCGTCCGCGGACCGATACTGCCCGCGTCGTCGTCGCGGTTGCCCGATGCGGGGCCCCGCGTATCATCGCGCCGCCACGGCGGTCCGGCGTTCGCTTGCAGGGAGCGGCGCGGGGCGTCGGGCGTCCGTAGCCCACCACGACGCGATCGGAGAGCCACCCGATGCCCGCCGCGCAGCACGTTCAGTACCAGCGAACCCGCGAAATGACCATCGACGAGCTCCTGCTCGAGAACCGGGTGGTCTTCCTGATCGGGGAGATCAACCAGGCCTCCGCGGCGCGCGTGATGATGCAGATGCTCTATCTGGAGAACC
>JBICHM010000018.1:0-5256 GCA_043101835.1 Phycisphaerales bacterium
GTTGCGCGGGCAGGCCGGGCCCCTCGAACGGGGCAGATCGACGGAAACCACGATGCGATCGGTGAACCTGGTGATGCTGGTGACCGTTGGATGGGCCTGGGGCATGCTCCTGGTCGTCGGCGGCGCGTGGCTGGCGACCCAGTCGGCCGCCTTCCCTGCGGTCCGCCCGGCCGTGATCGTCGGCGGGATAACAAGCGTGCTCGCCGGACAGTTCGTGTTCCTCGTGATGGTCGCTGACCGACTCTTCCCGGGCGTGCGGCGCGATCTGAAGGTCGTGACCGAACTCACGCTCGCGGCCCTGCTGGTGGCGGGCGTCGCGGCGACGATCACGATTCTCGCGGGAGTTGGCGCGTGAAGCGACTGGCGCAACGGACAGTGCAAGGTCTTCTGGCGGCCGGCGGCGTCGCGGCGTTCGCCCTCGTGCCCGCCCTCGGTCAGCAGGGCGACGCCCAGCAGGTGGAGCCATCGCAGGAAACGCCGCCACCGGCGCCGGCGCCGACCCCGGCCGAACGCATGAACGCCGTGCTCGACGCCGAGCCCCTGTCGGGCCGGTCGCTCGAGGCGATCGTGGCCGGCACCATTGCGCGTCGATCGCTGGAGCAACTGCGCGCCCTCGATACGCCGACGCCGGACCAGTACCGCCTCGCGGCGGTCGGGCTCCGGGCGGCCCTGCGCCTCAGCCCCGACGACCTGCATCTGCACCGGCGCCTTGCCGACGCCCAGCGAGCCGCCGGCGACGAAGACGCGGAATACGCCACGCTGCGGCGCATCGCCGAACTCGACCCCGCCGACACGGTCGTGCAGCTTCGCCTGCTGAACCGGGCGTTGCGGTCGCGCCAGACGGTGGGCGATCGGCTGGCGGCGTATGACCGGCTCCTCGGCCCGGCAGGCGACGGGCTGGACGACGCCCTGCGGAGCCGACTGGCGCTCGACGCCGCGATGCTCGCGCGCGAGACCGGCGACGAGCGCGGGTTCGTGACGCGCCTGACGCGCGCCACGCAGCTCGATTCGACCAACAAGGCGGCGGCCGTCGTCGCCTCGAGTTTCGCGCTGTCGCGCCTCGACGATCCGATGGCCCGGGTGGAGTCGCTCGCCAACGTGGTTCTCGCTGACCCGGTTGATCCCCAGGCGCACCTCGACCTGGCGCGCGAACTGCTCGCCCACGGCGCCTACGCGGGCGCCGAGCGATTTCTCGAGCGCGCGGCCGATGTCCTGAGCCGGGGCGGCGTGTGGATTCCGCCGGAGATGCGCACCGCGCAGGTCGTCACGGGCTGGGCGGTCGAAGGGCCGGAGGCCATGTTCGCGCAGTTCGATGAGGCGGTCGCCTTCGAGCGCTACCTCATCGACCAGCGCCAGCGCGCGGTCGATGAGGGAAACCTGCCGCCCGAGGAGGCGCCGGCGCCGTATGTGCCCCGGCGCTGGCGCGAGGAGGGCCGCCTCGCGATCGCGCTGGCGATCGATGACGCCGACCAGGCGGAGCGCGCGCTTGAGGCGCTCGACGCGATCGACGCGGAGCGCAGCGCGGCGCTCGACGCGGCGGAGGGCGGCGGCGACGAGGAGGAACGAGCGCGGATGGAGGCGTCGCGCCTCTTCCGGCGCCTGTGGGCCGGCGCGCCGGCCGAGGACGCCGCGACGCGCCTCGACGGTGTCGCCTCGCTGGTCGACGCCGACACCGCGGCTCTGATCCGCGCGTGGATCGACCTGCGCGCCGGCGAGGTCGTTGCGGCGCGCAGCGCCTTTGATGCGCTCGCCGAGGCGGATCCGCGGGCGCGTGCGGGGCTTGCCATGAGTTTCGAGCTCGATGGGGCGCCCGTCGACGCGGCGCGCCGGTACGCGCTGCTGGTGCGTGAGGCGCCGGGCACGCTGCTGGGTATGTGGGCGCGCACGCGCATCGAGCGCCTCCTCGAATCGCCGGTGCGGGAGACGGCGGTGGCCGCCGAGCTCAACGGGTACGCGCTGGCGCTGCCGTCGGCGCTCGACCGCATGACCGCGGACCCGGCGAGCTTCATCGACCTCTCGCTCGAGCACGTGCACGACCGAATTGGCATGCTCGGGCGCGTCGCGCTGCGCCTGCGGCTGCGCAACGGCGCGGTGATGCCGCTGGCGGTCGGCGACGAGGCGCCGTTGAACTCGCGCCTGCTCCTGACGCCCGAGGTGTCGCTTGGCGGGACGAAGGTGCTCCAGGGCCTGACGCCTGAGGTGGCCTCGCTGGCGACGCGCCTGCGCCTGCTGCCCGGCGAAACGCTCGAGGTCGTCTACTGGGCCGGCCAGGGACCCGCGGGACGCGCGCTTGCGCAGTACCCGGCGGCGCGAGGCTCGCTGCGCTGGCGCGCACTGCAGGGCTTTGGGGTTCGCGAGGACGGCTCCTACGGCGCCGGCTCGATGAACACGACCGCCGCGAGCGATCTCCTGCAGCGCACCGCGCCGCCCGAGTCGCTGCTCGGGCTCGAGGGCATCGCCGAGCGCATCGGCGCCACCACCGGTGAGCCCCGCATGCGCGCGATGGCGATGGCGCTCTGGTTGCTCACCAACGGCGGGAACCTGGCCGATCCCGACGAGCGGTTCACGCTGCGCACCGCCATGGCGGAGGCGATTGTCGGCGCTTGGCCGTCGCTGTCGGCGCTGGAGCGCGCCTGGGTGCTGCACCGGACGCCGGACTCGCTGGTCGTCGCCGAGGCCGCGGCGATTGAAGCGCTCGCGTTCGAGGACGATGCGCCCGAGACCGTGCTCGCGCTGCTGATGACGCGCGCCGGCGCCTTCCCCGATCGCGTGCTTGCGCGTGGAAAGGCGTCAAACGACCCGCTGGTGCAGGAGTACGCGAGGCTTGGCGAGCGTCTCCGTGCCCAGCAGGGCGCGCAGTAGCGCACTCACTTGCGGCGGACGCGCCCCTTGCCCTTCACAATGCGCCCGATGCGAAAGACGCGCTCCCCCGACCGGCGCAGGCGATCGGTCACGGAATCGGCGAAGGCCGGGCGCACGATCAGGCAATAGCCGAGCCCCATGTTGAAGACCCGGCGCATCTCGTCATCGGTCACTTGCCCGTGCTTCTGGAGGAACGCGAAGACCGGCGGCGCCTCCCAGGCGTCGCTCTCGATCAGGGCGTCGGTGTCCTCGGGCAGGGCGCGGCAGAGGTTGCCCTCCAGGCCGCCGCCGGTGATGTGCGCCATCCCGCTGATGACCTTCTTCACCGTGTAGGCGCGAAGCAGACGAACGATCGCCGGCGCGTAGAGGCGTGTCGGCGTCAGCAGCGTCTCACCGAGCGTGCGCGAGGCGTCGAGTTCCGGGTAGACACCGTCGAGGTCGAGCGACGCATCTTCGACGATCGCGTTGACGAGTGAGAATCCGTTGCTGTGAACCCCGTCGGAGCCGAGGCCGAGCACGATGTCGCCGGGGCTGACGCGCAGCGGATCGGTCGCGCGCTTCAACTCGACGACCCCCAGGGCGAAGCCGGCGAGATCGATCTCGCCCTCGGGGTAGACCGACGGCATCTCGGCAGTCTCGCCGCCGAGCAGGGCGCAGGAGCATGCCTCGCACGCCTGCGCGATGCCCTTGACGACCGCCGCGAGGCGCTCCGGCTCCACCTTGTGGGCGGCGATGTAGTCGAGGAAGAACAGCGGCTCGGCGCCCTGGACGACGAGGTCGTTCACGTTCATCGCGACCAGATCGATCCCGATGGTGTCGAGCTTCCCGAGTCGGGTGGCGAGTTTGACTTTGGTGCCGACGCCGTCGGTGCAGGCGACGAGGACCGGGTCCTTGTAGTTGCGCTTGAAGAGTTTCTCGTTGTAGTCGAGGCGGAAGAGGCCGGCGAAGCCGCCGGGGTTGTCGATCACGCGCGGGCCGAAGGTGCGGCGCATCATCGACTGGATGAGGCCGACGAAGCGGTCGCCCTCCTCGATGGAGACGCCGGAATCGGCGTAGGTGCGGCGCTCGGGCGCAGTGGATGCGGGGGGGCGGCTCGCCATGGGCAGCGAGCATAGCACCGCCGCGCACCGGCGCGACGGCCCCTGCAGCCCGCGATCGGCTGCATCGCGCGCCGATGGAACCCGAATAGACTCCGGCACGAATGCGTTGGTGCACGAGCGGAGTTCGGGCGAGAGCGGCGTTCCGGGCTCCAGATTGAATCCATAAGGGGGTTGCCGCCTATGCGCGCTCGCCGGAATCGACGCACCGCTCGCCGACGCCTCGAAACGCCCCTGTGCGCGGTGGTCGCAGCGGCGGGCATGGCCGGCGCAGCGCGCGCGGACCTCGCCCTCACGACGCTGCTGCAGTCCGGCGCCCCGGCGCCCGTGGGCGAGGCCGGTGTCGTCTTCGACAGTTTCATCGGCGCCCCGGCGCTCGCGGCGGCGACCGGCGAACTCCTCGTCCGGGCCCGCCTCGCCGGGCCGACCGTCGACAACACCAACGACATCGGGATCTTCGTCGTCGATGCACTCGGGCAGGTCTCCCTGCTTGCGCGCGAAGGCGATCACGCGCCCGGCCTGGCGCCGAGCGTCCGCTACGCCAATCTCAACACCAACTTCCTGCCAACCTTCAACGCGCTGGGCGATGTGGTATTCCCGGCGACGCTGACCGGCGGCGGGTATGTCGACGGCGCCGACCTCGGGCTGCTGCTCAGCGCGTGGGGGCCGTGCGCCGGGGCATGCCCGGCCGACCTGAACGGCGACGGCGTGGTGGACGGCTCCGACCTCGGCCTGCTGCTCGGGTCGTGGGGCATCTGCGACGGATTCTGTCAGGCCGACCTCACCGGCGAAGGGATCTTCACGAACAACGATTCGGCGGTCTTCGCTGGGCGCCCGGGCGCTGTGCAGGCGCTGTTGCAGGAGGGCGACCCCGCGCCGGGCATTGCGCCGGCCGGCACAAAGATGATCGGCTTCAGCCAGGCGGTCGTGACCAACAGCGGCCTGGTCGGCGTGCGCGCGGCGATCCAGTATCCACCCGCGCCCAACGGCAGCGGACGCCTCGGGTTCGCGACCTGGGTCTACGAAAGCCCGACACCCACGCTCGTGGCCGCGTCGGAGCTCCCGGCCCCGGGGTTCGACCCCGGCCTGGCGTTCTCGACGCTCGGCGGTCTGTCGATCAACTCCAACGAGGTGTTGTCATTCGTCGGCGGCGTCTTCAACCCGATCACGAACGAGATCGCGGGCTCCGGCGTGTGGGGCGGCGCATTTGACGCTTACAACCTGCTCGCCGGGACCGACGACCCGGCGCCGGGAACCGAAGCGGGCACGCTCTTCCGCACCTTCACCGGCGTGCCGC
>JBICHM010000019.1:0-20312 GCA_043101835.1 Phycisphaerales bacterium
GCCTCCCAAAGATCGCCGCCAAGCGCCGTCAACGCCACATCGACCCGCGATCCGCCCGCGTCGAGATACGACAGCGTCGGCGTGCCCGACTCGACCGAGCCGCCGTTCTGCCCGGTGATCTCGACCTGGACGACCGTGCCCGCGGCCGGCGTCTGCGCCGGAAGCCCGTTCGGGAAGTCGAAGGTCAGCGGAGGACCGCCCAGCCGCGCCCACGAGGGATCAACGACGAACAGCCCGCCCTCGAGATCGCTGATGATCGCGTTTCCGCTCGGGAAGTACGGGTAGACGCTCCACGCGCCGTTGAACTGCGCGCTGTCGCTGGCGCTGAAGGTGTCAAACCAGCCGACCTCCGGCGGATCCATCGGCGTCGTGCGCAGGTCGAAGATGCGCAGCCCGCTCCGGTAGTTCGCCTGGTACAGAAAGCCATCGTGCGTGTAGTTGTTGTGATCGATCGCCGGCAGGCCGGTCGAGAAGGTGTTCACAAGCACAGGGTTGGTCAGGTCGGTGCAGTCCCAGACGCGCGTCGTCGTCGTGCTGACCGTTGCGCCTTCATCGAGCTCGTCGTTTTGGTAGAGCAGATTCGTCGAGGGATCGAACCAGCCCTGGTGCGAGTACTGCACGCCCGTGTAGTTGCGCGTCGCGAGGCGCTGCATCGACGACTTGTTCGTGACGTTCACGATGTCGATGCCGCGATTCTCGATGAAGAGGAATGCAATCTCCTCGCCCGCCCACGGCCCGCTCGGCATCGTCAGCACGTGCGCATCGTGTACGTACCCGCCGAGCGAGTAGGTCCCCGCGATCGTCGGAGCGCCGGGGCTGGAGAGATCCCACGCAATGAGCCCGTCGGTCGGGGAGTTCGAGCCCAGCGTGTACAGGTAGCCGCTGTCCTCGTTCACCGCGACGTTGTGCGCGTACGCGAATCCCTGCGGCGACACCGTCGCGTGCAGCGACACATTGCCGTTGTCAACGTCGGAAAGATCGATCACCTGCAGGCCCGCCCCGATGGAGTCCGTCACGACGTAGGCGTACGAGTCGTACACCTTCATGTCGCTCCAGATGGCGCCTGGGTGCGCGATCTCCCCGACCACCGTCGGATTCGTCGGATCGGTGATCTCGACGATGGAGGTCTTCGCGTAGAGCCCCATCACCGCGTATTCGCGTCCGGACGGGGAGACGTAGCCCCAGCAGTCGTTGCCCTGCGTCGAGCCGAACTCCTGCAGACTGATGCGGCCGAGCAGGCGCACGTTCTCGGAGCTGAACCCACTCAGCCCCGCCGGGGTCGGCGCGCCGCCGCCTTTTTCTCCGTGACCGATGGCGATAGCGCACAGCGATGCCGCCGCCAGCGCACCCAAGGCGATTCTCAGACGCATCCGCAGACTCCCGGACTTCCCCGGCCAACCCCCTCGTGGGTGGCCGGTGGCCCGAAGGGAGCCTAGCAGAAGCCCGGCGCGAGGCAAAGGGTTTTCACCTGCTGCCGATCAGTCCGCCCGCAGCGTGATCGTCGTCTCGATGTTCTTCGCCTTCTCCGCCGTGTAGCGCAGCGTCAGCGTCTCGCCCGTGTCGCCTTCGATGAGGAACCGGAAGATCCGCGACCCGCGACCCGGAACGCCGTCGTTGACGACCAGGCGCGCCGGCTCGTGGCGCACCGGTTCGAAGTCGCCATTCACCCAGCGATCGAGACGCCCGCCCGCGACGACATTCGCGCCTTCGCAGGTCAGGATGTCCGGCGCCCCGATGTCATTCCGGCGGGCCATCCCGCTGCGCGTCGGCATCGGCTTGTCGTTGGCGACCTCCACCGTCACCTGCCACAGTCCGTCGGCCAGCAGCGCCACGTCGGTGCGCCCGAAGGCGATCCGCGGCATGCTCGCCGCGTGCAGCATGGTGAAGCCGAAGTTCCGGTGCGCTTCCTCTTCGAGCATGAAGGTCGGCGTGTTGCGGCTCGACCACTTGTTCAGCCCGCCCACGAGAATCGTCCCGTGGTCCGGGTGCTCGTATTCGGTGAAGTCCTTGAACACCTGCCCGAACTGCAGTCGGTCGCGGAAGAGCCACTGGTCTTCCTGGCTCGGTCGGTTCACATCGCGCTGGAAGTACTTGCCGGCAGTCCAGAGCTCGTTCGTGAAGGAGAAGATCCCCAGACCTTCAGCAGTCCAGTTCACGAAGCCGCCGTGCACCGTGTAGAGGTCGCGGTAGATGATCATGTAGTCGTAGTAGGGGAGCAGCTTCTCGCCGATCTCGCCGATCTCGTCGTAGACGCGCACGTCCTCCGGCGGGTAAATGCCGCTGAGGTACGACGCGCCCGGCCCGCGCAGGATCATGCCGCCGGAGTTGTGGAATGACTGCACGCCCGCGATGTTCGGGTGCGCGAGGATGAACTCGCCGATCGCGCGCGTCTCGGGGTTGCTGAAGGGGTACAGCCCGGCGCCGCGCTGGATGTAATCGGGCAGCCAGTCGCTGGGCCAGTTGCGGTTCATATCGTCGCCGCCGATCGGATCCTCGTTGATCCGCCCGTCGCCGTCGTTGTCGATGCCCTCGAAGCCCAGGAAGGTCCACCCGCCGGTCTGCCCCGGCTCGACGCGCTCGAAGATGCGCGGGTCGTCGGCGTTGCGACGCCAGTCGCCGGATGGATCTTCCTTCCACATCTGGGTGATCGAGCCGTCGCCGTCGAGGTCGTCGTAGTGGTCCTCGTCGGCCAGGCCGTCGTTGTCGCTGTCGACCGGACGCCGGTTGCCGCGCGAGGAGCTGCTCGTATGTGCCTCATCGAACCAGGCCTGACGCCCGTCGGGGTTCTGGCTCGGAAGCAGATAGACAGAGTAATCGCTCAGCAGTTCGGTGATGTCGTCGGTCTTGCCGAACTCCTTGGTGAGGTACCAGAGCGAGTACAGCACCATCTCCGTGGCCTGGATCTCGTTGCCGTGCACGTTGCCATCGATCCACATCGCCGGCTTGGTGTCGTGCGCGCCCGTCTCCGGGTTCGTCACAATCGCCACGAACATCGGCCGGCCTTCGCGGCTCGAGCCGATCTGGCGCAGCTCCACGAGGTCCGGGTACTCCCGCGCGAACGCCTGCATCAGACCGACCGTCTCGGTGTAGTCGTAGTACCGGTTCCACGCGACCTCGACGCGATTCGGATTGAACGCCTGCGCGTGCGCCGCCGTCGCCGCCAGCCCGCATCCCAAGAGCGCAACCAGCGCGCCCGCCGCCATCATCGTGCCGCGCTTCATCGGGACACCTCCTCGAGCGTGACCGTCACCGTGCGATCGCCCGCCGCGCTCGAGCGGACGCTGATCTCGACTTCCTCACCGGCCGCGCCGGCGATCATCCACTCGCCCACCGCGACGCCGCCGTCGCCAGGGATGCTCCAAACCCGCTGCAGTCGGTCGCCCGCCAGCAACGCGTCGCGATCGCCCTCAAACCGCATCGCGATCGGCGTGACGCGCTCGACCTTCCGCCCGATCGCGCTGACCGTCTCCATCGCGCCGGTGTTCGTCAGTGTCAGCGTCACGCGCCACACGCGCTCGCCGAGACGCTCGACGGTCACCTGCTCGGCGCCGACCATCGGCAGGCGCTCGAGCACCGCCGCCGCGAAGCGCGCCTGCTCGTCGATCAGTCGGTCGAGTTCCTCCGCCGGCGGGTTCCAGCGGAAGCCCGGCACGAAGCCGCCGACTTCCACTGTCCCCAACTGCGGGTGCTCGACGCTCGTCCAGTTCACGAACCCGGCGCCGTCGCGCTCATCGTCGCTGTAGGCGAGCCACTTGGCCTCGTCGCCCGAGGCCCGCTTCTTCGGCGCGCCCTCCGGCGCCGCCGCGCCTTCTGACGCCGCCGGGTCCTGCCCGCCCTGCGCCACCGCCATGATCCGCTGCTGCAGCGCCTCGGGCATCGCCCGAAACTCCGCCATCAGCTCCTGCTGGCGCGCCTCGTCGGCGTTCTGGAAGTCGGCGACCATCGCCTGGATATCCGCGGTCGTCATACCGCCCGGCGGCGGCGCCTCGGCCGGCGCAGGAGCGCGGCCGGCGCCGGCGCCATCTCCGCCGCCTTCGGCGCTCTCGCCCTCGCGCTTCATCTGGTCGGGACGAACCCACACGGGCGTCGCGAAGGTCGGCGCGCCGTAGACCCCATAGGACCACAGGTGGAACGAGCCGTCGGCCTCGCCCGTCGGCGCCTCGCTGATGCCGGTGATCCCCTTGAAGACCTCGGCGACCGCGTCGTACAGCGGCTTGTCATCCTCTTCAATGCCCTGCGGGAATCGGCCCGTCTGGTCGAACTTCCCGGCAGTTGGAACCTTGGTGATCGTGTCATGCACGCCGTAGACGATCACCGCGCCGATGGTGTCCTGCTCGAGCATCCAGTCGACCAGCGCACGCGCGGCCGGCGCCTCGAGGGCGTAGCGACCCGCATCGTCGGCGTGCTCGGGCCAGCGCGCCGGAAAGTTGCGGTCGAGATTGATCCCGCCGAGGCCGTCCTCGTTGAAGGAGCCGTCGCCGTCATCATCGACGCCCTCGACGAGCAGTGCATAGCGCGCACGCTCGCCATCCTTCGGCGCGCGCAGGATGCGCGGATCATCCTCGTCGGCCACCAGCGTCGCCGGCAGCCAGTGAGGCGGGTCGAGCACGCGCATCGTCGTGATCACGCCGTCGCCGTCGAGATCATCCGGCCCGTCTTCGTCGATGCGCGCGTCCTGGTCATCATCGGCAGGCATCGCGTTCGCGTTCGTCGCGACGCGCAGCCCATCACCCGCGCGGACGAGCGCCTGCGCATCGGCATTCACCAGCGGCACGATGTACAGCGTGCGGTCTCGCAGCAGGTCGGGCTGCTCGGCGGCCATCTTTGACGCGACGCCCAGCGCCACATCCGTGCCGACGAGGTGCTCCCCCGCGACGCCCGCGACGATCAGAACCGCCGGCCGCTCGCCCACCGGAACGGGGCCTTCGCCCGCGATGGTGATCAAGTGCACCGGCCGACCCTCGAAGGTCGTCCCGATCGTCGTCACCTGTGCGCCGGCGCCCGTCAGCGCCTCGACCCCGGCCTGCACCGGAGAATCCGGCGCCGCCATGCCGGGGCTGGCGGTCATCATCGGTGCGCAGGCTGCGCCGGAGGCGAGCCACGCCGCTACTGCTGTTCGCATGATGGTTGTCACCCTTTGCAATGCCCTTCCTCGCCGGCCGGCGCCGGGGCGGGCAGCATACGGCACGATCGATGCGCATCCCGCGCCGCATCATCGCCCGAGCGCCCTCCCAAGGGTCCGGTCGCTCCGCGCAGGGGCGGAGGGCAGCGTCTACCGGTCGTGCCGACGCTGGTTGCCCGTCTCGCGCCGCGGTACTGTGCGCCCACCGTCGCGCTGGCCGATGGAGACCACTCCGGGCGGGTAGCTCAGCTGGCCAGAGCGCTCGCCTTACACGCGAGTGGTCGCGGGTTCGAATCCCGCCCCGCCCATTCCCGCGCACCCCGCGCCGGACGACGAGACACGATGGGCTTCCTGTTCGACGCCTTCTACCTCCTCCTGGCCGCCATCGCGGCCCCGATCTGGATGCGCAAGAAGCGCGCCGGGTGGCGCGAGCGCTGGGGCCACATCGAGCCCCTCCCGAAGCAGAAGAAGCCGCGCGTCATGATCCACGCCGTCTCCGTCGGCGAGGTCGGCCTCATCCGCCCCCTCGTCAGCGCGCTCGAGAACGACTTCGACCTCGTCATCTCCGTCACCACCGACACCGGCATCGAGCGCGCCCGCACGCTCTTCGGCGAGCGCGTCCACATCGTCCGCTACCCCCTCGACGCCTCCCGCGCCGTCCGCCGCTTCCTCGACGCCGTCAACCCCGACCTCGTCGCCCTCGTCGAACTCGAACTCTGGCCCAACTTCTCGCGCGCCTGCAGGAAACGGCGCATCCCCCTTGGCGTCATCAACGGCCGACTCAGCGATCGCTCGCACTGGAAGTACGCCCTCGCCTGGCCGATCCTCGGCGGGCACTTCCGGCGCCTCGCATTCTGCTGTGTGCAGGACACCGTCTACGCGAAGCGCTTCCGTCGCGCGGGCGCCCGAAAGAAAGCCATCTCCGTCTGCGGCTCCATGAAGTGGGACGCCGCCGTCGTCGCCGACACCACGCCGGGCGCCGAAGACCTCCGCAAACATCTCGGCATCGACCCCGAGCGACTCCTCATCGTCGCCGGCAGCACCGCGCCGGACGAGCACCGCCTCCTGCACGAAGCGACGCCCGAGGGCGTGCAACTGCTCTGCGCACCACGCCGCCCGGAGTGGTTCGACCTCGCCGCCGACGAAATGCCCCGCTGCGTGCGCTGGAGCAAGACCGACCGCCCCATCCTCGCCAAGGACACCGTCGGCCGATTCCTCCTCGACACCATCGGCGTGCTGCGCGACGCCTACGCCCTCGCCGACATCGTCGTCGTCGGCCGCTCCTTCGGCTCCCTCTACGGCTCCGACCCCATGGAGCCCGCCGCCCTCGCGAAGCCCGTCATCATCGGCCCCAACGTCGCCGACTTCCGCGTCATCGTCGCGACCATGAAAGAACGCGACGCCATCATCCAGACCACCCGCGCCGACCTCGCCGGCGTCATTAAGCGACTCTGCGACGACGAGGCCGAGCGCCGCGCCCTCGGCAAGCGCGCCCAGGACTGCGTCCGCGCCAGCCAGGGCGCGACGGACGCCCATGTCCGCGCCATCCGCAAGGCCGTCGGCCGCCCCGCCGGCAAGCAGAAGAAGCCCCGCGCCCAGCCCGGCAAGCGCCGCGCGGGGTAGGCTTCCCGCGTGACCATCCGCGAGTCCGACCTCCTGCGCCACATCTACGGCCGCTCGCAGGGCATGCCCGCGCATGTCCGCCTCGGCCCCGGCGACGACTGCGCGCTCGTCCACCTCGAAGGCGACACGCTCGCGACGACCGACCAGTTCGTCGAGGGCCGCCACTTCCAGCCCGACTGGCCGATCGACATCATCGCGCGCAACGCCGTCGGCCGCTCCGTCAGCGACATCGCGGCGATGGGGGGGCGCCCGACCTGCGCCCTCGCTGCCGGCGCCCTCCGCGCCGGCTTCGAGCACGCCGACCAACTCTTCGACACCATGGCCCGCTGGGCGCGCCACTGGAACTGCCCCCTCATCGGCGGCGACATCGCCGTCACCGACGGCCCGACCGTCCTCACCGTCACCGTCCTCGGCGCCCCGCACGCGACCCGCGCCGCCGTCACCCGCTCCGGCGCGCGGCCCGGCGACGCCGTCTATGTCACCGGCGCCGTCGGCAAGGCGAAGGCGGCGAGCTGGAAGCACCCCGTCGAGCCGCGCATCGAGGAGAGCGCGTGGCTCTGCGATGCGCTCGGTTCGCGCCTCCATGCAATGATCGACCTCTCCGACGGCCTCGGTCGCGACGCCGCGCGCATTGCCGAGGCCTCGGGCGTGCGCATCGAACTCGACGCTGACGCACTGCCCCTCGCGCACGGCATTGCAGAATGGCGCGCCGCCGCCGGCGCCGGAGACGACTACGAACTCTGCTTCTGCGCGGCGGGCGAAGTCCCGCCCGTCGCGCCAAGCGGCGTGCCCATCACGCGCATCGGGCGCGTCGTCGAAGGAACCGGCTGCACCATCGACGCCGCCGACGCGACCAACCTCGGCTGGGAACACACCGACCGATGAGGCTCGAACTCGAGAGCGCTTCCGAGGCCGACACGCGCCGCATCGCCGGCGCCCTCGCCAGCGCGCTCGTCGCCGGCGACTGCCTCGCCCTCCGCGGCGAGCTCGGCGCCGGAAAGACCTGCTTCGTCCGCGGCCTCGCCGAGGCCCGCGGCATCGACCCCGCACGCGTCAGCAGCCCCACCTTCGTCCTCCTCCACGAGCACGACCGCCCGAACGGCCCCGCCCTCGTCCACATCGACGCCTACCGCATCACCGGCCCCGATGACGCCGAGACGCTCGCGCTCGACGAGGTCCTGGCCACCTGCATCACCGCCATCGAATGGCCCGACCGCCTCAGCGACCTCCTGCCCGAGCGCCGCATCGACATCCGCCTCGACCACGAGCAGGGCGACCGCCGACGCATCACGATCACCGCGCCGCCCGAACTCGCCGACCGCCTCGCCCACCTCGCGCCCTAGCATCGCCCGATGACCAACCGCGACCGCCATGAAGTCGAGCCCAAGCGCGTCGAGCAGGCCGCCCAGACCTGCCGCGTCTGCGCGGCGCCCTGTCCGCCCGCGGGCGCGCCCTTCTGCTCCGACCGCTGCCGCCTCGCCGACCTCAACAAGTGGTTCCGCGGCGACTACAAGATCTCCCGCGACATGAAGCCGGAAGACTTCGACGAGCTAGAGTCGTAGTCAGCGCCCCTCCCACGGGTGCCACGCATTGCCCGAAGGGCAACGCGTGCAGTTGAGCGCCCAATGCTCGGACCCCAGGCGATCTGACCAAGGTTGTGTGCCAGTGCTCGCCGCCGCTCTGGGCGGCGCAGCAGTGCGCTCAGCGATGCGGGCCCTCGGGAGCGTGGCCACCTCGTTACCCCGCTCCTGCGAGGCGAGCCAGCGGAGTCACAACGACGGCCGCAAAGAGGCCGAAGCAGACGAGCGACCAGCAAAGCAGTTGCAGGGCCCCGGTTCGTCGCCCGCCGCGCCAGAGCACCCGAACGCAACGCCCAGCGATCGCGGCGCCGATCAGGAGTACCAGGGCCGCCACAATGAGCGGTAGATTCCCGCCCGGAAGTGCAATGACGAGCCAAAGGAGCGCAGCGATCGGCGTGACCAGCGCCGTCACGCCACCCGTCAGGTGTGCCCGATCAAGAACCGCCTCATTGTCAGCACCCATGCCGAATGATCCGCCGCAGTGGGGGTGTATGTTCCACCCTGCACCGCTGCGCCGCCCAGAGCGGCGGCGAGCGGTGGCACACGAATGCCCCGACAGCGAAGGCGCCCCGCCTACTTCTCCCGCCCAAACACCTGCAACCGCCACCCCTCCAGCTCCAGCCCGCGCTCCCTGCACAACCGCTCCGCGATCGCCTTCAGCTCCGGCGCCTCCACCGTCTCGATCGCGTTCGTATCGACACGGATCAGGAGGTCCCGCGGGCGCTTGCCGTAGGCGAGCACATAGGTCGCCTGCTCCGCGTTGATCGGCGCCTGCTGGATGATGCCCGTGTCCTGCAGGAGCTTGAGCGTGCGGTAGATCGTCGCCTTGCTCACGCGGAAGTTCGCGCGCTTCAGCTCGTCCTGCAGGCGGTCGGCCTCGAAGACATCGTCGATCTGAATGATCGTCTCGAGGATCTGCGCCCGCTCCGGCGTGTACTTCTGCCCCTCATCGCGCAGGCGCCGCCGGAAGATTGCGCACAAGGGCTCAGAGATCTGGATGTCCAGTTCCTCGAGATCGAGGTCGAGGTCGTCGTGCGCCGGGTTGGTCGGAGAGTCGGCCATCGGCAAAGTGTACCCGCCCCCGTCCCCGCGGCTCAGCGCTTCGCTTTGAGCCACTTGTGCAGTTTCGCCTTCGTCCAGGTGTTGACGCACCGCTCGCTCGTCAGCCAGCCTCGGCGCCCGGTCTGGACGCCGTAGGCGAGGTTGTCGAAATCGCTCGGCGCGTGCACATCGCAGTCGATGGCGATCAGCGCCCCGGCCTCGACCGCCGCGCGCACATGGGTGTCGCGCAGGTCGAGTCGCATCCAGTGGGCGTTGATCTCGAGGGCGACATCGTGCTCGACCGCCGCCGCGATGACCTCGGCCATATCGGGGCTCATCCCCGCGCGCCGGTTGATCAGCCGCCCCGTCGGGTGCCCGATGATGTGCACCAGCGGATGCTCGATCGCGCGAATCAACCGCTTCGTCGCCTTGTCGGCGCTCTGCGACAGCCCCGAGTGTGGGCTTGCGACCACGACATCCAGCTCCGCGAGCAGTTCGTCCTCGTAGTCGAGCCGCCCGTCGGAGAGGATGTCCACCTCGCTGCCGGTGAGGATCGCGATGCCCTTCGTCTTCTCGGCCGCCGCGCGGACCGCCTTGATGTGCTCGCGCAGCCGCTCCGGCGACAGCCCGTTCGCGATCGGCTGGCTCTGCGAGTGGTCCGTCACCGCGATCGTGTGGAACTTCCGCGCCTTCGCCTGCTCGGCGAGCTCCTCGATCGACATCGCCCCGTCCGACGCCGTCGTGTGCGCGTGCAGCTCGCTGCGGATCGCCTCCACCGTCACGAGGTCCGGCGTCTCGTCGAGCTCCAGCTCGCCACGGTCCTCGCGCAGCTCCGGCGGGAGAAAGGGCAGGCCGAGGGCTTCGTAGATGTCGGCCTCCGTCTTCGCCGCGGCCGGCTTCACGCCCTTCGACTGCGGCGGCGCATCGCCCTTCGTCTCCTCCTCGAACAGCCCGTACTCGTTCAGCGTCATCTTCCGCTTGATGGCCCGCTCGCGAAGACGCACATTGTGCTGCTTCGACCCCGTGAAATAGAGCAGCCCCGCCCCGAAGCGGTCCCGCGGCACAAGCCGCAGATCCACCTGGATCGCCCGCGTCCTGCCGCTCGCATCCTCGGCCTTCAACCGCACCGATGACTTCGTCTCCCCGCTGGCGAGCACCTCATCGACGCCTTCCATCGAGACGAACGCCTCGCGCAGCGCGTCTTCATCCGACCCGCAGGCGAGGATGTCGATGTCCCCGATCGTCTCGACGCCCCGCCGCAGCGATCCCGCCGCAACGATTTCCTTCGCGCCCTTCACCTTCCCCAGGCGCTCGACGATGCCCTTCGCGATCGGCCCCGCCGCGCCCAGCGGCGTCCGCTCCCCGCTCGACTCCGCAAACACGATCGACTTCTTGATGTTCTCGGCCGTCTTCTTCCCCATGCGGGGCACTTCGAGGATCGACCCGTCGTCGATCGCCTTCTTGAGGTCGGCCACGCTCTCGACGCCCAGCGTCTGCCACATCGCGCGCACGGTCTTCGGACCGAGCCCCGGGATCTCCAGCACCCCGAGCAGCCCGGCGGGCACTTCCTTCTTCAGCTCCTCGAGCTCGCCGATCGTCCCCTCGGCCGCGAACTCACCGATCTTCTCGGCGATCTTCTTGCCGATGCCGTCGATCTTCGTGAGCGCATCGAGATCCTGCGCGATCGGCTCGAGATCGGTCGTCATGTCCCCGATCGTCCGCGCCGCGCGCTCGTGCGCAATCGCGCGAAACTTGTCCGCGCCCGTCAACTCCAGCAACTGCGCGATCTGCTCGAACCGCGCCGCAATCTCATCGTTGAACGCCATGCGCGCGATGATACGCCGAAGCCCGGGTGCCACGCATTGCCCGAAGGGCAACGCGTGCAGTTGGATGACGATTCGGGCTCCGGGGCAGAAAGCCAGACGCGGGCGGCCAAGCCACGCGTGGTGTCGAGAGGCGAATACACCTCACCACGCGTTGCCCTTCGGGCAATGCGTGGCACCCGAACCAACACTCCCCTCACGCCACATCCGCCAAACCCAACTCCTCCCCGTGCGCCTTCATCAGGCGCCGGCGCAGCAGCGCCTCCTCCGCCTCGGACAGCGCCGGCGACGCCCCGATCCACGCCGTCGCGTCGCGACGCGCCAGCAGCAGCAGTTCCAGATCCCCCGGCAGCGTCGCCACCCGGAACGGCGCGGCGCCCGACTGCCGCGCGCCCACCACCTCGCCCGGCCCGCGGATCTCCAGGTCCTTCTCCGCAAGATCGAACCCGTCCGTCGCCCCCTCGATCGCCGCGAGACGCGCCTCGGCGTCCGGCGTCGTCGCCTCCGCCAGCAGGATGCACTCGCCCGGCTTCCCGCCGCGCCCGACGCGCCCCCGCAGCTGGTGCAGCTGCGCAAGCCCGAAGCGCTCCGCGTGCTCGACGATCATCAAGGTCGCATTCGGCACATCGACACCGACCTCGATCACCGTCGTCGCCACCAGACAGTCGATCAGCCCCGCGCGGAACCGCTCCATCACCTGCGCCCGCTCCTGGCGCGCCATGCGACCGTGCAGCGCCGCGATGCGCTTCCCCGAAAGCGCCCCGGTCTCCAGCCGCTCCTGCACCGCGCGCAGGCTGCGCAGGCCCTGCTCCTCGCCCCCGTCGATCGTCGGCGCCACCACATACACCTGCTCGCCCCGCTCGATCGCGACCCGCGCCTCGGCGTCCGCCGCCTCCGTCGCGTCCATCGCCAGCACGCGCGTCAGCACCGGCTTCCGCCCCGGCGGCATGCCGCGGATCACCGAGATGTCCAGATCCCCGAACACCGTCATCGACAGCGTCCGCGGGATCGGCGTTGCCGTCATCACCAGCACATGCGGCGTCGATGCGTCGTCCCCCGCCTTCTCCCGCAACGCCGCGCGCTGATGCACGCCGAATCGGTGCTGCTCGTCGATCACCGCCACCGCGAGATCGTCAAACGCCACCTGCTCGGTGAGCAGCGCATGCGTGCCGATCACCAGCCCGCTCTCGCCCGACGCCAAACGCGCCCGCGCCGCGTCGCGCTCGGCAGGGGGGAGCGACCCCGTCAGCAGTTCCACGCGCACCTTCGACCCCTCGAGCAGCGACGAGATCCCCAGATAATGCTGCTCGGCGAGGATCTCCGTCGGCGCCATCAACGCCGCCTGCTTCCGATCCGCCGCGGCCATCAGCATCGCGTACAGCGCGACCACCGTCTTGCCCGACCCCACATCGCCCTGGATCAGCCGGTTCGCTGGCTCGGTGTGCTGCAGATCGGCGACGACATCCGCGATCGACGCGTCCTGCCCCTCGGTGAACGCGAAGGGGAACAACCGCCGGATGTGCTCGTCGATCGCGTCCGTCCACCGCAGCGCCGGCGCATGGAACACCGCCCGGTGCTGCGCCCGCTTCATCCGCAGCGCCAGCTGCAGCAGCAGGAACTCGTCGTACGCCAGGCGCCGGCGCGCGATGCGCGTCTCCTCCTCGCTCGCCGGCTTGTGCATCATCCGGTACGCCTCGGCGAGGCTGGGCATGCCGCGCTCAGCGCGGTACGCCTCGGGCAGGTGGTCCTCGATCAGCGGCAGCGCGCTCTCGAGCACCGCCTGCACCGCCTCCTCGATCGCCGCGGAGTTGAGCTCCTCCGTCGCTGGGTACACCGGGCGCAGGCGCGCCTCGGTGCGCGATGCGTCCTCCACCTCGTCGAGCAGCACCTCGTACGCCGGGTTCGCCAGCTGCAGGTAGTGCTTGAACTCCCGCGCCGGCCCCTTCACGAGCACGCGCGTGCCCGGCACGAGCTTCTTCGAGAGGTACGGCTGGTTGAAGAAGACCAGGTACAGCTCGCCCGTGCCGTCGCTCAGGATCGCCTCGAACCGCTGGCGCGGCCGGCGTCCCTGCACGCGCGTCGAGGCGATCTCGCCGCGCGCGGTCACCACTTCGCCCGCGCGCAAGTCCGCGATCGACGCCTCCGCCGCCTCAAACGAGTGACGCGACGGCAGGTAATGCACGAGGTGCGCGACGCTCGGGATCCCCAGCCGGCGCAGCGCCTCGCCGCGGCGCGGACCCACGCCGGGCACATCCTCGATTGGGCTCGTCAGGCGCAGTGGGGGGGCGTCAGGCACAGGCACACGATACACCCGAACGGCACCCGATCATATCCCCGCCGGGGGTGAATCCGGCCCCGTCACGCGGCACACACAGTCATACACCCGCCCCCCGTGGTGCCCCGCCACCTTCTCGTCCTTGATGATCGCCAGGCGCCAGCACGGGCAGGTGAACCGCGCCGTCCAGTTGCTCTCGAGCGCCCGGCCCATCCCCTCGAGGATCACGAGGTCCGCCCCCTCTGCGGCGTCGCACAGATCGGACGAGACCTTCGACAGATCGATCAGCGGCGCCGCGCTGCCGGAACTGACCACCCGCAGCCGCCCCGCGCGCCGCGCATCCTCGAACACGCCCGCCCGATCGAGCAGGTCGTCGAGCTCGGTCGCCGTGATGTCGTTCAGGCTCGGCCGCTCGTTCGCCGCGAGCACCACCGCGGCGCCTGCCCGCAGCAGCTCCCGCGCCAGCGGCAGCATCCCCAGCGTCACATCGCCCCCGGCGTTGTCGACGAAGACCACCGCCTTGCGCGCGCCGAAGCCCGCGGCCTCCACATCGTCGTAGAACCACGGGCGCGGGCGCACCTCCGCGAGGCACGCGTGGAAGGGCGTCGCACCGGCGCGCTCGAAGCGGTCCGCCGTCGCCTGGGCGCCGAGGTCGAAGAGGTTTCCCGCGAAAACGCCCCGGAAGAGCTCGACCCGCCGGGCCGCGTCGTCGAGCGCATCGAGGGCCGCGAGGCGCTCGGGCAACAGGCGCAACGCGGCCTCGTTCTCCGCCCGCTTCTGTGCGCGGCAGGCGTCCTCAATCCCCGCCTCCCGCAGCGCCCCGTCGCGCAGCTCATCGAGACGCAGGATGTCGAGCCGATCCCCGAGCGCGCGAGGATCTCGCTCGAGGGTATCGAGGAACCCGTGCACGCTCCGGCGCGCCCGGTCGATCTGCGCCGGCGCGTACCCGCTGGCGGCGCTCAGGCGCGCCATCGTCTCGAAGTGCGTGCGGAAGAACAACAGCCACGTTGCCCGCCCCGCATCGTCGCGCAGGAGATCCCAATCGCACGCGCGGTACGAGCCGGGGTCGGCAAGCAGCGGGAAGGGGGGCATTGCGGTGCAAACGTCTCAAACTGGAAACGAAACCACCGCGCACCGGCGGGCGCCGGTGTGCGGGGGCTTCGATTCCTGCAGCGATCCGCGCCGTGGCCGAGGCCGGCGACGCGAAGGAGCGTCAGTTCGGCGCCTGGCCGTTCATCACGACAATCTCGACGCGACGGCTCTGCGACTTGTTGCCCTTCTGGAAGGTCGGGCCGAACGCGGCGACATAGGTGCGGTTCTGGCTCACACCCTTGCTGACGAGGTACTCCTCGACCGCCAGGGCCCGCTCAGAACTCAGTCGCTCGTTCGTCTTCCACTGGCTCTTGCGGATCGGATCCGTGTCGGTGTGCCCGCCCACGCGGACCAGCCGGCCCGGGTAGTCGTTGTTCAGCACCGACGCGATGCGATCCAGCGTCTGCTTGGCCTGGTTCTTCAGCGTGACCTTGCCGGAGTCGAAGAGCACATCGCCCGCGACATCCAGCACGATCTCGCCCGAGGCGAGCGCGGTCGAAGTGACGCCCGCGATGCCCTCGAAGCCCGTCAGCCCGGTCGCCGGCTCGGTGCGGAGGCGATCGGCCTCCGCTTGAGCGGCGCGAAGCTCGCCCTGCAGCACCGCGCGGTCCTGCTCGGCGCTATCGAGGGCGCCTTCGAGCTGCCGGTTGCGCGTGCGGAGCTCGATGTTCTCCTGCTCCAGCAGGGCGGCGCGATCCTTGTTGCCCTTGTTGCAGCCGGTCAAACCCGCGGTGATTGCGATCAGTGCCACGGCGCCAAGTCGCGCCGTCCGGTTCCATCCGTTGACTTCCATGCGAAAGACCTCCGTTTCCGCTGCGAGGAAGAAAACAGGGAGCACGCTCCCCTGTCAAGCCAGACACCCCGCGATCCGGCGGGGTCACGGAAGATTGATCGGCGTTCTGGCGATCAGCGACAGCACTTTCTCCACCAGCGGCTTCGCAACCACGATCAGCGTCGTCGCCATCGCCAGGTGCGGGCCGTACGGCAGCACCTTCGGCGCCTTCAGCACCTTGCCCAGCAGAGGGGCAAACAGCGCGAATGCAATTCCGGAGAAGGGCGCCACGAAGAACGCGACCGTCGGGTCCGCCCACCCCAGCACTGCGCCAACGCCGGCCATCATGTGCACATCCCCAAGCCCCATCGCCTCCTTGCCGAAGGCGAGGCTGAAGACCACGCGCACCACCCAAACCACCCCGCCCCCGATCAGCACGCCCGCCGCCGACCCGCCCAGCGCCAGCATCCACAGCGGCGGATCGCCCGCCGCGCCGCGCGAGAACGCCCACCCGGCCACGCACCCGGCGATCGGCAGCAGCAGGAACAGCGCCTCCTTGCACATCTCCCGGCGCACGTGCGGGTACTGCGTCCAGACCGGGTCGTCGTCCGTCGGCGCATCGTCGGGCGCAAACCGGCGGAGGAACGTGCCGATCAGCAGCCCGACCGCCGCGCCCGCCGCCATCCCCTCGACCCACCGGTTCACGCGCATCCCGACCGCCGCGCCGAGGAACATCCCCGCGATCGCCGGCCCCGTGAACAGCAGCACGCGCGCCAGCAGCGATCCCTCGCGCGATGCGGCGCCCTCGCCGGCGCTATCGGGCGACTCGGCCGGCGTCACACTCTTCTCCCACTCCTCGTAGTCGGCGAACGACTGCGGCAGCACGCCGACGCGCAGCAACCCCGCCGCCACCGCGAGCCCGGCCAATCCACCCACGCAGGCAAGTGTGAACGCCCACCCGCCCGTCGGAATCGTCCACGCGTGCTCGCTCAGATGCAGCGACCCGCCCGTCCGCTCGAACCACAACGCGTGCAGCGGGTGCACCGCCAGCCCCACGACGCCGACTGTCCACGGAATCACCAGCGGAATCGTGAACGTCTTGGCGTCGATGATCGTCATCGCCACCAGCCCGCCCATCAGCGGCAGAATGCCCAGGAAGAAGTACGGCCACATGCGCGCAAGCCCCGCCAGCGCCCACTCCGGACGCGCCGCGTGCGCATCGATCCCGACGAAATCGAACGGACTCGGCTGCATGAACCACAACGCGTACAGCGACGCGAACAACCCCGCCACGAACGTCTCGACGATCGGGTACTCCGGCGAGATCGGCGCCTTGCAGAAGCGGCACCGCCCCCGAAGCAGCAGCCACCCGATGATCGGCAGGTTCTCGCGCCACGTCAGCTTCGTGGCGCACGTCGGGCAGCGCGAGGTCGGAACGACCACGTCCTCCCCGCGCGGCAACCGGTATGCCAGCACGTTGATGAACGAGCCCACGCACGCGCCGAACGCGAAGACGAACAGCAGCACCGGGACTTGCGCGAGCCAGGCGGGGTAGATCTGGGTCATGGCGTGATTCGGGTCGCTCCGGTCGGAAGGACCCCCTCAGGCGCTCCGGCTCAGAAGGGCGGCTCCTCCGGCGACTCCATCGGCCGCGAAGGCGCCCCGCCTCCATCCCCCTTGCCCGATGCCCCGTCGTCGACCGACAGTTCCGCGATCCGCTGCTCGGCCGTATCGAGCACTTCGCGGCAGCGCCGGATCAGCCCCACGCCTCGCTCGTACTCCGACAGCGACTCCTCCAGCCCCACCTCGCCCCGCTCGATGCGGTCGATGATCGCCTCCAGCCGCTCGATCGCCTCCTCAAAGGAGACCTCGCCGAGGCCGCCGGCGCCGGATGTCGTCTTCTTCTTCGCCACGATGCGGACGGTACCCACGGGGTCGTAAGCCGTCCATCGAGCCCCGGGCGGAAGCCGTCACCCGTCGCCGAAGAGGTCGAACTGCTCGGCGTCGGAAGACGCCCGCTTTCGTCGAACCGGCCTCGCCTTTCCGCCCTCCACAACCGACTCCACGCTCCCCTCCTTCAACCGCGTCCGCAGCCGATCCCCCGCGCGCACCTCGCTCGCCTTCACGACCACCGTGCCGTCCGCGCGCTGCGTGATCGAGTACCCGCGCTGCAGCACGCTCGGCGGCCCGCTGATCCGCAGCGCCCGATCGAGCGCCTCCAGCCCCTCGCGCCGGTGTGCCACCGACTGCACAATCGCGTGCGCCAGCCGGCGCTCCGCCGCCTGCAGGCGCGCCGTCCGCACCGCCTGCACCGCCTCGGGGCGCACGCGGCTCAGGCGCACCGTCACACGCTCCACACGCAGGCGATCCCGCCCCACACGCTCCCGCAGCGCCGTCCGCAGGCGCATCGCGCGCGACGCCAGCCGCTCCCGCGGCCCGCGCAGGGCCCCCGATGGATCCCGGAAGAACGGATGCCTTGCGACGGCGCGCAACCGCTGCCGCTCATGCGCCGCGTACCGCTGCAAGCCCACGCGCAGCCGGTCCTGCGCCCGGTCCACCTGCTCTGTGAGCGCCGCCCGATCCGGGCTCGCACGCATCGCCGCCTGCGTCGGCGTCGCCGCGCGCAGGTCGGCGACCAGTTCGGCGATCGTCGTATCCGTCTCGTGCCCGATCGCCGCGACGACCGGCACGCGGCAGCGCACGATCGCCTCGGCGACCACCTTCTCGTTGAATGCCCAGAGGTCCTCCATTGACCCGCCGCCGCGCGTGAGGATGAGCGCATCGATGCCCAGCCGCTCGGCGTTCCGGCTCACGGTGTCGATCGCACGCGCCACCTCCGGCGCCGCGGCTTCTCCCTGCACGCGCGTGTCGACGAACACGACCTCCACGAACGGCGCCCGCCGGCGCAGCGTGTCGAGCACATCCTGGAGCGCGGCGCCCGTCCGTGAGGTGACCACCGCCACCTTCCGCGCCATCGCCGGCAGCGGGCGCTTTCGCGAGTCCTCGAACCACCCGAGCGCCCGGATCTCCTCGCACAACCGGCGGTAGGCGAGCTCCAGCGCCCCCGCGCCGACCGGCTCCAGGCGCGTCACATACACCTGCGTGCGACCCTGCTTCCCGTAGAACTCGATGCGCCCCGTCGCGACGACCTCCTGTCCGTTCGCCGGCCGGAAACCGGCGCCCCGCGCCGCCGAGGCGAACATCACGCACCCGATCACCCCCGCTGCGTCTTTCAGGCTGAAGTACCAGTGCGTGCGATCGGTGAACCCGCTGATCTCGCCAACCACGCGCACCCGGCGCGGCGTCCCCGCCTGCAGCGCCTGCCCGATCAGCTCGCACAACTGCCCGACCGTCAGCGGACGATCGCCGTCCCCCGACGCAGCGGCCTCAGGCGGCGCGCCGGCGGCCCGACCGGAGTCGAACAGCGGGCGTCCGGCGTCGTTCGTCGTGCGCTTCGTGGGTCGTCGGGCCATCGCCCTACCATCATGCAATGGAGCAGCCCGCCGAGCGAGCCACCGGACGAGCCATGGAGCGGCCCCTCGAACGGACCGTCCTCTGCAAGGGACGCCGGTTCGACTTCGAGCGCGTCGCCTACGCCGCGCCCGGCGGCGCCCGCATCGAACGCGAGGTCGTCCGCCACCCCGGCGCCGTCGTCGTCGTGCCGATTCTCGACGACGGACGCATCGCCCTGATCCGCAACCGCCGGTACGCCGTCGGTACCACCCTCTGGGAACTCCCCGCCGGCACGCTCGAGGCCGGCGAAGCCCCCGCCCGCGGCGCCGCGCGCGACCTCGAAGCAGAAGCCGGATACCGGGCGCGAACGGTCGAATCCCTCGGTTCGTTCTACACGACGCCGGGTCTGACCGATGAACTGATGCACGCCTTCTGCGCCCGAGGCCTCACACAGGTCGGCCAGGCGCTCGAGCCCGGCGAAGAGATCGAGGTCCACCCCGTGCCACGCGCCGAGGCCATCCAGATGCTCGACACCGGCGACCTCATGGACGCAAAGAGCATGCTCGCCCTGCTCCTCGCCGACCGCCGGGGCCTGCTGGAGCCCGCGCCGTGACCCCCGGCGCCGGCTGGACCGATCGCGAGCGCGACGCCGGCTCCACCTGGCGTGCCGTTTGGTCGCGCATCACCGGCGACGCCGAGAACCCCATGGGCTGGGGCTTCACCGTCGCGCGCATCTTCGGCGTGCGCGTGCGCATCAGTCTGTGGTTCGTCCTCTACGCCGCCGCCCAGATCATCTTTTCCATCAGCCTCAGCAGCGTCGGCGTCGCGTTCGCGGCGATCGAAATGGGCGTCCTCTTCGGTCTCGTGCTGCTCCACGAGTTCGGCCACGTCTTCGCCTGCCGCGCAGTGGGTGGCGTCGCCGACGATGTGCTCCTCTGGCCCCTCGGCGGGCTCGCCGCCTGCCAGACGCCCCCGCATTGGCGCGCCGACCTGATCACCACGATCGGCGGCCCGCTCGTCAACGTCGCGCTGCTGCCGGTCTTCGCCGGCGCACTCTGGGCTATCGGCGCAGGCGAGCACATCCTCTTCAACCCGCTGACGCCCGGCGTCACCATCGGCGCACTCCAGGGCTGGGGCGCGATCACCCTCTGGATCGCCCACTTCCTCAACATCGTCCTGCTCGCTTTCAACCTGCTCCCGATGTTCCCCCTCGACGGCGGGCGCATCGTCCACGCCCTGGCGTGGCGACGCACCGACGAACGCCGCGGACGCGACCTCGCCGCTTCCATCGGCCTCGTCGGCGCAATCGCCCTCGCCGTCATCAGCCTGCCCACGCGCGAAACCACCATCCTCGGCGTCGCCATCTTCGCCGGCCTCGTCTGCTGGTACGAACGCCAGCGCGTGCGCCAGGAGGCCGAAATCATCTACGGCGCCATGGCCGCGCCCGGCGACGAGATGCGCGAGTACGAAGCCCAACGCCGCGCGGCCGAAAAACAGCGCGAGCGCGAGGCGAAGGAACAGGCCGAACTCG